>JABGUA010000197.1 GCA_018646825.1 Piscirickettsiaceae bacterium | reverse complement strand
GATGTTTCCATGCGGGCATAGGAATCGCGGGTGCCATAGTGTGTCTGTGCTTTTTTTACACTGTCAGTAAAAGCAAACTGAGTGAAATTCTGATTCATGATGTGATGACTCCGAATGGGATGACTTTGGCTTAATAAATAAGATGACAGGAGACCTAATGGCCTCCTGTCATGCACGCATTATTTTGCTGCGTTGGCGGCAAGCTTCTTATCGCCTAAAAAACGCTTGATATGTCCTGCAATGACATCAACATCTTCTTCAAGTGCAAAATGGCCGGTATCGAGCAAATGGAAATCGACATTGTTTAAATCCCGTTTGTAAGGATGTGCACCGGCCGCTGGGAAAATTTCATCTTTATCGCCCCAAACAACCAAAGTGGGTGGTTGATATTCACGTAGGTATGACTGCCACTGAGGATAGAGTGGCGGATTAGAACCATAACTATAGAAAAGTTGAAGTTGAATGTCAGTATTGCCTTCACGATCTAATAGCGGTTGTACATGATCCCAAGTATCTGGACTAATGCTTTCAACATCACGCACACCATTGGTGTATTGCCACTTTGTTGCACCTTCGGTAACTAAAAAGCGGAGTGCCTCATCATTCGTCATATTGGGTTTTTTGTAGGCGGCTTTAATATTTTTCCACCAAACGTTATCTAAACCTTGATTGACGGCATCTCGATCTTTCCAATAGGCTTGAATGGGCTCCCAGAAATTATTATCGATCCCTTCATCGTAGGCGTTACCATTTTGAATAATCAACGCATCAACACGTTCAGGATTTTTAGTGGCAATCCGAAACCCGACTGGTGCGCCATAATCCATGAGATACAAGCTATAGTTTTGTAGACCGACAGTATCGATAAACGTGTCAACGACGTTGGCAAGATTATCAAAGGTATACTCAAATTCATTGATCGCAGGCATCGAACTCTGGCCAAAACCGGGATAATCGGGTGCGACTAAGTGAAACTGCTCAGAGAGCTCTGGAATCAATTCACGAAACATATGTGAAGAAGTCGGGAAGCCATGCAGCAATAAAATAGTCGGGTTACTCGGGTCACCCGCTTCACGGTAAAAAATCTCCTGTCCTTCAACAGTGACCGTTTTATATTTAACATCGCTGAAAGATTCCGCAGCAAACACAGGTTGAGATACGGCAAAATTGAGGGCCATACCTGTCAGAGCCAACTTTAAAGGTGTTGATATTTTAATATTCATTGTTACTTCTCCTGAAAATACCGAAATGGTAATAGGGGTATTGCAGAAGGCATGCCAAGTGAGAATTAATAATAATAATTCAATACATTCAATTTGTTATATGTTTTTTGGCGGGGAAGGTAGTATGTGTGAAAAATGAATTTAATACGATATTTCGTAACTGTACGATATTGTGTTATTTATAAAGTCTGGATGTGAGGCTTTATGTTCGAGTCAGCGCCGTGAGGGTGATTGCACTATTCATTGTATCGTATCGCTTTTATAAAACCATCAGCTATGCCGATAAATTTGAGCGTTTGATACCGAGTTTACTCATTCTAGATCGTAGTGTGTTGGGGTGCATCTCTAATATCGTTGCAGCGCCTTGTTCGCCTGACACCCGCCAGTCGGTATGTTCGAGCACCCGGGTAATGTGCTCTTTTTCCATATTGGCATGGGATTTTAGATTCTCATCAACGGCTTTAGGGTTGGTATTGGCTAATCGGTCATGCAGCATCAATACGCCACTATTAGAGAGGATGACAGCGCGCTCAATAACATTTTCTAATTCACGGACATTGCCAGGCCAAGCATAATCGCTCAATTCATCCATAACTTTCTGAGGAATACTATCGAGCTGCTTGCCCATTTTTTTAGCAAATTTATCAACAAAGGTTTGAACAATAATCGAAATATCTTTGCCCCTTTCTCTGAGCGGCGGTAATGTCATCGGGAAGACATTGAGTCGATAAAATAAATCTTCTCGAAAATCGCCATTTTTCACCATCATTTTCAAGTCACGATGGGTCGCAGCAATCACTCTTACATTAACAAAAAGTGTGGTTGAGCCCCCTAAACGCTCAAACTCACCCTCCTGCACGATTCTCAATAACTTCACTTGCAGGTCGAGTGACAGCTCGCCAATTTCATCTAAGAAAATAGTCCCGCCATCTGCTAATTCAAAGCGACCGATTCGACGTCCGGTTGCTCCGGTGAAGCTGCCTTTTTCATGACCAAACAACTCACTCTCTATTAAGTTGATCGGTAATGCAGTGCAATTGACCTTCACTAACGGCCGTTCTTTTCTGTGGCTTAAGTTGTGAATAGAACGGGCGAATAACTCCTTACCGGTGCCCGTTTCACCTAATAGTAAGACCGTTGTATCTGTAGGAGCTACTTGCTCTACTTGATGAAATACCTTTTTCAGTTTCGGACTCTGACCTAAAATTTCTTCAAAGTTGTTGTGATGCTTAATTTCTTCTTGCAGATACGTGTTTTCTGCTTAGATACGTTCTTTAAGCTGATTTATTTCATGCAAAGCTTGCTTTAATTTAGTCTCAGATTCCTTTATTTCAATCACATCTTGGAAAACGACAACCGCACCGACAATGTCTCCCTCATCAATGATCGGTGTACTTGAGTAATAGACTGGAAAGTGAGTGCCATCCTTACGCCAAAATACTTCATCACAGACTTGATGATGAACTTCACCATCTTTCAAGGCAGCATAAATGGGACATTCTTCGTGAGGATAAGGGCTGCCATCAGCTTTCGTATGATGATGTTGTGCATGGCCGGCTTCGCCGAGGGTTTCCTCTACACTCCACCCGGTCATTTTAACGGCAGCAGGGTTGACAAAGGTAGCCTTTCCATCGGCATCTAAGCCATAGATCCCTTCACCAGCGGAGTTTAATATCAGCTCATACCTTTTTTTATCTGGTCAATATTATTCATATTACTTCTTAAATTTAAATATATCGTTCTTTCACGATATCTCGTATAAAAAGGGAATGCAAATATATTCGGTTATGGCTGCCAATATGAACGTAGGCATTTGTTTATAAATGAATTTATTTCTGGTTGGGCAGGCTTGGCATGTCTTCTGCTATATCACTTCATCCTTAACAACTAAATCGAGAAAACAAGATGAAGACTAGGCCACCGTTACCACCTTTTACTCTAGAGAGCGCTAAAGAAAAAGTGAAATCAGCTGAAAATAGCTGGAATTCCTGTGACCCAGAAAGGGTGGCGTTAGGCTATACGACTTATAGTGAATGGCGTAACCGAGCAGACATTTTTTCAGGTCGAGACAAAATAATCGAATTCCTAACCCGTAAATGGAAGAAAGAGATAAATTATCGTCTTAAAAAAGAATTGTGGTGTTTTGATGACAATCGGATTGCTGTGACATTTAAATACGAATGGCAGGATGATGCTGGGAACTGGTACCGGTCATATGGCAATGAACTCTGGGAGTTTTCATCTAATGGCTTAATGAAAAGGCGAATTGCGAGTATTAATGACAAAGCCATTTCATATGCTGATCGTGAACTGTGAATGCATCGGTAAGCAGCCTCTTTTTTGTCGAGTCTAAACTTTGGAGGTCATGACTTTAAGATCTTGCCGGTATTGAGATTTTTTTATATTTAAGCCACTTAAGTTTTATTTAAGGTTGGCTTTTTATACTGTGCCTAAAATCGTCTTTAAGGATGGGCCACAGTGAATACAACGCAACGCCAACACCAGATAGTTAAGGCTGATTTGCCACTTGTTGAAAGACGGCGATCTCAGCTGCTATTACCTCATACAACAGTCCAATTTGATGAGCTTAACTCTCCATCTAGAAATCAGTTGGAACAGTTTGTCTCGACTTGTTTTAGAGGGGCATTTGAAGCTGATGTCCACAGCCATCTGCCCTATTTCTTGTCTGCATACAGCGGCACTACGTTAACGGCCACTTTGGGGTTTCAACCCGTACCTGACGACAAAGCTATTTTTATCGAACAATATTTAGACTGTGCTGTAGAACAGGCGATATTGCTAAAAGCAAACCGCGTTGTTGCGCGACAGAAAGTGGTTGAGCTGGGCAGTTTAAGTTCAGCTCGAAAGGGATTTAGTGAGTTAGTTTTTATCTTAATTGCAGCGATTTTATATAAAGCGGGGTATGAGTGGGCCGTCTTTACAGCGACGCAGCAAGTGCAGAAATTGGTCAATAAATTAGGGCTATCTACAGTTGAACTTTGTCATGCTGATCCAACAAAGCTGGATGATAAAGGTCAGTCATGGGGTCACTATTATGAAAGTAACCCGAAAGTACTGGCCGGTGACTTACATTATGGGATGGGCGTGCTAAGCAAGCACAGTGTTGCGAGTTTTATGATGGATAATTACCAGCACACTATTAATAAATATGCGGATAAATTAGTGAGCTTGGCTCCTTAATGTCTGCGTTATGGGAAGCGGTTTGTCTTTTTGTTAAGACGATGCCAAATGAGTCTGCGGTTATCGGTCACGATGAAATGCTGACATGGTCTGCCTTGAAACAGCGGGTCAATTCGCTTGCTGAGGAATTAGATAGTCTCTCTGGCCAAGTGCTTGCGTTGTATGCAGACAATAGCCCCGATTGGATCGCCGTTGATCTTGCATGTCATATCGCAAATATAACGTTACTACCTTTACCCCGTTTTTTCTCGAAACAACAATTAACGCACGCGATAAAAGAGTCGGGTGCGACTGCCATTATTATGGCTGCTGCTGATGCTGCTGATGAAGGTGATCAGGGAAAACTATCAGACTATATTAAAGGAAAACAGGTGAATATCTCGTCCAGTTATTCATCACTTGTCCTATCTGAAACGGGGCAAAAGAAAGCCGTTAACATTCCCGAGGAAACACAAAAAATCACATTTACTTCTGGTTCTACAGGGCAACCAAAGGGTGTGTGCTTATCTCGTTCGTCTCAAATTAATACTAGCCAAGCATTGATCTCTGCAACGGGACTAAGCGATATCAAGCATCTCGCTATTTTGCCCTTTAGCACTTTATTGGAAAATATTGCGGGCATTTATGCCCCGTTATTGACTGGCGGAAAAATTATTGCATTGCCTCAAGACCGGCTCGGCTTTAATGGCAGCCAAGGGTTTAATCTTGGCACATTGCTGGATGTGATTACGACATATCAACCGAGTAGCTTTATCTTGTTACCGGAGCTACTCACGGCCATTCTTGGTGCGATTGAACAAGGTTGGAAAGTCCCTGATTCAATCAATTTTATTGCGGTTGGTGGCAGTAAAGTATCGCAAAACTTATTACAACAAGCTCAGGCAGTCGATTTACCCGTTTATCAAGGCTATGGCTTATCTGAATGTGGATCTGTTGTCAGTTTGAATACACCTAAGCAATCTAATATTTCGGCGACAGGCCAAGTTTTAAAACATCTTAAAGTGACGATAGAGGAAGGTGAAGTGGTTGTTTATGACAACACTTTCCTCGGTTATATCGATCAGCAATCAACTTGGAATCAAAACAAAGTCTATACCGGAGATTTGGGTTTTTATGATGAGCAAGGGTATTTACATATTACAGGCCGCAAAAAAAATGTATTGGTTTCTAGCTTTGGTCGCAATATCAGCCCGGAATGGCCAGAAAGCGAACTGTTGGCGAATGGTCTGTTATCACAATGTGTTGTTTTTGGTGATGCAGCACCATTTTGCATTGCTTTAGTCACGCCTCGACATAGTGAAACCAGTGAACAAGATATTCAACGATGGGTAGATGAGGTAAACAAGTGTTTACCTGACTATGCCCAAGTTAGGGCTTGGAGACAGCTGTCGAAGCCATTGACGGTTAAAGACGGCTTAATCACAAGCAATGGGCGACCCGTTAGAGAAAAAATTATGCAGTACAACCAAGACATTATCCAACAATTTTACCAAGGCGAATAGGATGCAATTCTTTGAAAAACTACAGTTGGAAACGACCGAGGCGAGAGCAGGCTTATTGGCAGCGCCCATTATCAACCGGGCATTAACAGGTGATATCACACGAGACGATTACGTCGCATTTTTAACTGAGGCTTATCATCACGTGAAACATACGGTGCCGTTATTGATGGCAGCAGGGGCCAGATTACCAGAACAAAAAGAATGGCTCCGTGAGGCGATTGCTGAATATATCGAGGAAGAGCTAGGCCACCAAGAGTGGATTTTAAATGACATTGCTGCTTGTGGTGTTGATAAAGAGGCAGTGAGGTTAAGTCAATGTTCATCTGAGACTGAGCTAATGGTGGCCTATGCATATGACATGATTAATCGCGTTAATCCGGTCGGTTTTTTTGGCATGGTGCATGTACTTGAAGGGACTAGCGTTACGACGGCAGATATAGCGGCTGATGGTATTCAGGCAGCATTAGACCTTCCCAATACGGCATTCAGTTATTTGCGTTCCCATGGTGCTCTGGATCAAAGTCATGTGGCCTTTTTTGAAGGTTTAATGAACCGGCTAGACAATGAGGTTGAGCAAACGTTAATCATTCATGCTGCCAAGCAGTTTTATAAGCTCTATGGCGATATTTTCCGTAGCTTGGTTCATTAAGGCGAGAAAATGGCATTAAAAGACATCGCAAATAAAACGATTCTATTAACAGGAGCGAGTGGTGGCATCGGTTCTGCCATCGCGGCAGGACTTTCAGACCAAGGGGCACGTTTGATTTTAGTCGGTCGAAATGAGCAGACTTTGTCGCAATTAAATCGGGACTTAGGCGGCCATCACTTAGATTGTGTTGCTGATATTTCAACATCGGTTGGACGGGAATCAATTATCAGGTTTTGTGAGAATGAGGTCAGCAAAATCGATGTGGTGATTAACAATGCAGGCGTCAGCGTATTCGGGTCACTTGAGCGTATGGCGCCATCAATAATAGAGCACGTTATCCAGACTAATTTATTGAGCCAGATATTGTTGTGCCAAGCCTTCTTACCGTTGCTCAAAACCTTCTCAAAAAGTGAAATTATTAATGTGGGATCAACTTTTGGCAGTATCGGCTACCCGGGTTTCAGCGTCTACTGCGCCAGTAAGTTCGGCCTAAGAGGATTTAGTGAAGCTTTGAACCGTGAGCTAGCAGAGAGTCCTGTTTCAATCCGTTATTTCGCGCCCAGAGCTACGCAAACAACATTGAATTCCGACAAGGTGGTTGAGATGAATAAAGCGTTAGCGAACAAGATGGACAAACCTCAACAAGTCGCACAATCACTGATTAAGTTTCTCAAAAATACGGATCACCGTGCTTACTTAGGTTGGCCAGAAAAGCTATTTGTTCGGCTCAATGGGATCTTTCCAACGTTGGTGGATAAGGCCATTTCTAAGAAATTAAGTGTGATTAAACGCTATTTATAAATGAGGAGTTAATATGAGTGCGATGAGAGTTTTTTTTACAATAGGGTGCCTATTTATTTCTTCAGCGAGTTTTGCTGATGTTCAGCAGGCGTTATCTGACATGCAGCAGCAATGGGCTACAGCACAATATGAACTTAAAGATAAAGCACAAGACACGGCTTTTTTAAGCTTAATTGCGCTGGCTAAGACCCATGTCATCGATTACCCTGAATCAGCAGAGATATGGGTTTGGAAAGGGATTATCAGTTCAAGTTATGCAGGGGTAAAAGGGGGGCTAGACGCATTATCTTTAGTTAAAGATGCTAAAGGTGATTTTGAAAAAGCGATGTCGATTGACGATACGGCGCTGAAGGGGTCGGCCTATACCAGTTTAGGGACACTCTATTTCAAAGTACCAGGTTGGCCGATTTCTTTTGGCAGCGACGATAAAGCACAGGCATTATTAACCAAAGCGTTAAGCATAAACCCGGCGGGTATCGACAGTAATTATTTCTACGCGCAGTATTTGATAGAGCAAGATGACTATCGTCAGGCAGAGGATTACCTACTTAAAGCACAGGCTGCACCCTCAAGAGCCACGAGACCTCTTGCAGATCAAGGTCGCCAACAAGAAATAGGGGTATTATTAAAGGCTGTCCGGGAAAAGTTAACAAAGTAGTATGCAAATATTATTAGTAGAAGATGATCACGCTTTAGCTCAAGGCTTAGTCCAAGCCTTATCGGAGCAGGGGCTATCAGTGAACCATCTGAATCAAGGCCGTTTAGCCATAACGGCGGTTGAGGCGGCATTGCCTGATATGTTAATTCTCGACTTAGGCCTACCTGATATGGATGGTATTGCGGTATTAAAAGCAATCCGAAAAGTGAGCGCTGATTTACCGATCTTATTGTTAACGGCAAGGGCCACGATTGAAGATAAAGTGGTTGGACTTGACCAAGGTGCAGATGATTATCTCGCTAAGCCTTTTGATGTTGCTGAGCTATTAGCGAGAATTAGAACCTTTGAGCGAAGGGCAAGTACATTCAAGCATGCGGCGCTGACATTAAAAAATGTCAGCTTGGATACGGCGGGACATAAAGCATTCGTTAATGGCGACAGCATCTCTCTTTCACGGCGAGAATATATGTTGTTAAAAGTGTTAATAGAAAATGTTGACCGAGTTCAAACGAAGGATAGTTTAGAAGCAAAACTCTATAGTTGGGGCGATGAAGTGGCGAGTAATACGATAGAGGTGCACATTCACCATCTGCGAAAAAAGCTGCCTATAGACTTCATCACTACGCTGCGAGGCATTGGCTACATTATTAATTCATCATGAAATCAATCCGTCTTTATCTATTGTTGGTGTTGGTCGCCATCATTACATTGATGACTTTTTTGTCTTTATTGCAGGGTTATCAATCTAGTATCGAAAAGGCCGAGTTATTATTTGATGCCCGTTTAAAAAATATGGCTGAGATCATTGCCAATGCCAATCAAGATACTGAGCCGCGGACAGCCAGTGTATTTGAACAATCCCCAACGATATTTTTCCAAGTTTGGTCGGATGATCTGGCTTTGTTAGCCCATTCCAATAATGCACCTGAGCAGCCGTTATTTGATCTTAATGACGAGGTTAAATTTAAAGACAGCAATTTTAATGGCTATCGTTGGCGTACATTTTTATTGCGAGACCACCATTTAAACCGTTGGGTCGTAGCAGCAGAGCGGGCAGATATACGCTATAGCTTGGCAGAAAATGTTGTCTTAGCATCGATCAAACCTATTGTTGTCACATTGCCTATTTTAGCTTTAATCATTTGGGCAGCAATTGGCTTAGGCCTGAGACCATTACGTGCCTTAAATAAGCAACTGAATCAAAAACAAGCCGATGATTTAAGTCCTATCAATATGGCAGAAACACCCAAAGAGCTATCCCAACTTGTCACGACAGTCAATGCACTGTTAGCTCGCCTGAGTGCGGCTTTTACCAGAGAGCAACAGTTTTCTGCTGATGCTGCCCATGAGTTACGTACCCCGATCAGTAACCTAAAAGTTCAGATGCATAATCTGCAAATGAATAAAGCGATTGATCAACAAGCCTTAAGCCCAATGTCATCGGGTATTGATCGAATGGGCCATGTTGTCGAGCAAGTTTTATCGTTATACCGACATTCATCGGAGCATGCATTGGTGGCACAATCGACACTTGATTTATGCGTGTTAATTCAGGCGGTAATGGCTGAGCAATATGCCGCTATTCATGCTAAAAGACAACAGGTCAGTCTAGTGGGAGAGTCACCTTGTATGATGGTTGGAAGCGAGTTTGCACTCAAGGCTTTATTCCAAAATCTCATTAGCAATGCACATAAATATAGTCCAGAAAAGAGTCAAATTATCGTGACGATACAGTGTGATGCGGAACAGATTCTCTGTTTTGTTGAGGATTCTGGGCCCGGTATCTCAGAAGAAGAGTATCAGCGTGTGTTCAAACGCTTTTACCGCGTTGGTGGTGATCAACATGAGTCACAGGTGACAGGATGTGGGTTGGGTTTAGCCATTGTTCACCACATTGCAGAGTTGCATCATGCGAGTCTTGATTTAATGCGTTCTGAACCATTAGGCGGATTAAAAGTTGTGATTCGTTTTCCTTTAAGTGCAGGCGCATAAAATGACACAATGTCTGCTTGCATTTTTAACGGGTCTATTATTACTGAGTAGCTTCAATGTAGCAGCAGCACCTATTGTCGAATTAGAAATTCGTGATCATTTATTTTACCCCGCTGAGTTAGTGATCCCAGTAGATACAAAAGTGAAAGTACAAATCACCAATCATGATCCGACGGCCGAAGAATTTGAAAGTTATGAGCTTAATAGAGAAAAAGTCATACCGGGCCATAGTCAAGCAGTCATTTTTATTGGTCCTTTGAAAGCCGGCATTTATCCTTTTTTTGGTGAGTTTTTCCCAAAGACGGCACAAGGTAAGGTTTTGGTGAAATAACATGTTGTTAAATTCTGTTATTTTTGTTTTACGTGAAGTATTGGAAGCAGCGTTGATTATCAGTGTGCTATTGGCGCTAAGTCAAAATCAAGGATTGTCAAAGCAATGGCTGTTTCCCGCGGTCTTTGTTGGATTAGTTTTCGCTGGAATTTATGCTAGCCAGCTTACCGTTATATCGTCGTACTTTGATGGCGTGGGCCAAGAGTTAGTCAATGCAGGGCTCCATTTATTGATTTATTTCTTTATTTTATTGACCATCATTCTATTGAAATATCCGAAGACCAAGTCATGGGCAATTTTGACCATGATAGGCTGTGTGGTGTTTGCATCTGTGCGAGAGGCCTCAGAAATATTCACTTATTTAGTTGGGTTTATATCGGTACCTGATTTATTTTCTAATGTGATCATTGGCAGCATTATTGGTGCAGGAATCGGGTTGAGCGTCGGTGTTTTATTTTATTACACTATAGCTTATGCACGCCTAGATGTTGGCCTGGTATTTGGCTTGTTTCTTTTGGTGTTAATTGCGGGAGGCATGGTTTCCCAAGCTATTCAGCTACTGACTCAAGCCGATCTTATTTCGAGTCAGGGCGCGATATGGGATAGTACTTTCCTTGTTGATGAGCGGTCTTTGTTTGGCCAGCTGTTATATGCCTTGATTGGCTATGAATCGACACCCACCTTAGTTCAGTTTGTTTGTTATAGCGTGAGTATTCTACTGGCAGGAGTACTAACGGTTTCGACTTTCCTTTCTTCTACAGTATCTGGAAAAACAGCATGATCAGACGCGTCTGTTTTGCAGTTGTGTTAGCTAGTTTACCCTTGGTTGGCTTAGCGGATGATGTAGCAATAGATAAGGTTTATCATCCTTATGTACAAGCATTAGAACATGAGATTGAATGGCGTATGATTTCAGCTGATGGTCAACAGCTGCACCGTTTAGGCTTTGGGAAAGCCATGTCTGATCGATTATTTGCCGAAGTCTATTTGATAGCAGAAGATAATGACGACGCTGATATAGAAATAGAAGCGATTGAGATAGAACTAAAGTGGCAATTATCGGAGCAGGGTGAATTTGCCGTAGATTGGGGCCTGATTACCGAAATTGAATACGAAGAACAGGATGATGCCTGGGAATTGGCAGCAGGCCTACTGCTAGAAAAAGAGTGGGGCCGTTGGGTTGGCACTGCCAATATCTGGGGAATTTATGAGCATAGTCGTATCGAATCTGAGTTCGAGACAGCGCTAGCATTACAATCACGCTACCGTTATTCACCTTATATAGAACCGGCTATTGAGTTTTATGCGGGGCAAAATACACGCAGTTTAGGGCCTGTCCTGATGGGGGATGTGAGGATAGGCTCAGGTAAGAAGCTACATTGGGAAGCCGGGGTCATTTTTGGTATCAATAATAGCTCACCTGACAAGACTTGGCGTTTTCTAGCCGAGTATGAATTTTAACTGACAAAATCCTTAAGGAAAGATCCGAGGGAAAGGGCTCACTACATTAAGGTGGGGTAAGCTAAAGTTTTATTGCACCTACCTGTGACGGGTTTTTTGTCATATCAAGCCTGAATTTAAAAATATGCGGGTGAGTTGCTTTTTCATTATGATAAAACCCTTGGTAAAACGTGAAATCCTTCGATGGTCTTTCTGGACGTCAATGTCGCATTGTTAAGTCAGTTGGTTCTTCGCTAGCATTATGATTGATAATATAAATGTCTTGATTCGTTAAAGTAAATTATCGACCATAAATAGCAAAACTGTAGTGATCAGCATCACAAAATAACCGTGACGAAATGATACTTAGTTATAACTTCACCAGTTTTGGGATGATTTAATCAATTTAGTTCGCGATAACCTGAGTACTAATATGAAAGATAACGAATGTATATGACAGCCTTTCGCGTTTCAAACCTAATTATTTATCCTCCAAATTCTGGCTTAATTGATTTTATAGCGCCGCTGAAATTGAGACGCGGTTCACATAAAAATAACAAAATACAGATCAAAATGAACCAAATGACATCAGTTGTGCACTAACACTGTGCGTACAACACAAAAAATGAAATGGCGCCTCCAATTAAGTCATTGATTTGTAATAGTTTGTTTACTTGGCACGCAATGTGAAATGCATTAATTATCGATTAAATCTTGCCTCCACTTAAATTTAAGGTTGATTGATATCTCTCGTAGTAATGTGTTTGAGGGCAGCCCCGTTCAGGCTGCCCTTTTTTTATGTCGCTGGCAAGCGATAAAGAACAGTTCATTCTCCCAGTTTCAATAAAATAATAGGTCCCAGAATACCTTCTAGGAAACTAGTCGGTGCTCGTTGAGTCAAACGATAAAATGACAAAGGACATAATGGTGCAAAACACGAGCAAATTGCATAACAAGTCAGCTTGGATCACTGGCGGCGGCACTGGTATTGGGGAAGCATTGGCACTGGCCTTAGATAAGGAGGATTGGCAAGTGGTGATTTCTGGCCGAACAGAGCAAAAACTCCAGGCAGTTGTAGCGAAAAGTCAGCAAATAACTTATCTGCTTTTAGACGTTACAGACAGGATCCAAAGTCAGCAGGTTTTTAATACATTATGTGACGATTATGGTTTACCCGACTTAGTCGTTCTGAACGCTGGAGATTACACTCCGATGCCTTTAGAAGAGTTCAACCTTGATTTGATCTATAAGTTGAATCAGGTTAATTACCTAGGCGTGATGAATGGACTAGCGAGTGTTTTACCTGCGATGCAAGCACGTGCGTCAGGGCAAGTCTTGCTGATGTCCAGTGTTGCGGGCTATCGGGGTTTACCCGACGCAGCGCCTTATGGGGCAAGCAAAGCAGCACTCATTAACTTTGCCGAAGCATTATATATGCCCTTGAAGCAGCAAGGTGTTTTGCTAAGAGTGGTCAACCCTGGTTTTGTGACAACACAATTAACAGCACAAAACAGTTTCAAAATGCCAGCAGAAATAACTCCAACAGAAGCAGCGGATAGAATAGTGCAAGCGCTAGATTCAACCGGTTTTGAAATCACATTTCCCAAACGGTTCACTTATATTCTGAAAATGCTACGCTGTTTACCATACCGACTTTATTTCTTTCTTATTAGCAAAGTAACGGGTAAATAGATGGCCTCACAACAAGATACATTAGATGCTTACGTCGTATTTTATGAGCAGATGACAAGAGAAGATTTAGTGAGGCTCCCTGAGTTTTTTGCCAATCAAGCCCATTTTAAGGATCCATTTAATGATGTTGTTGGTGTTGAGCGGATTAGCACCATTTTTTATCATATGTTTGACACATTGGCAGTGCCTAAATTTATCATTGAAGAAGCGGTTTCCAATGGAGATGTTGCTTATATAAAATGGCAATTCACGGCTGAGCTAAAAGCGAAACCATTAAAATTGGTCGGCGTCAGTCGGGTGGTGTTTGATGCCTCTGGTTTGGTGACTGAACATATCGATTATTGGGATGCCAGCGAGCAGTTTTATATGAAATTACCTGTTATTGGCAGCCTATTACGCTTTATTCGCCGCCAAGCTGCCAGTTAATTACCAATCCAGTAATCCTAGTCTTACACGGTCAGACAAAGGATTCTCTGCTAGCCATAAACCGACATAGTAGCGCGCAAAATCGATGCTGGTATTTTGATAAACTAATTGATCATTAAAAAACAGCGATAAGCCATCAGTTGGCGCAATATCAAGGCGGAAGCGGTCGCCCTCAGTGACATCTTGATAAAAAGCATGCAAGGCATCAACATCACTTTGATACGAGGCACGTTGTTGCTCGCTATGTTGGCGGCCGAGAGCAACATCAGCGCCTTCGATCAATTGAGACTTTGAGAGTGAAACTTTATAAAGGATCTCAAGAGAAAAGGGCCCATTACCATTTAAAACGTTTTCTGCCTGTGCATCTGGCTGGGCATATAAAGCGGCATCATAAACTTCAATAAAAGCCAGCCAAGTTGCTGTCGCAGTCGATTTTAATTCAATGTCATCGCGGGTCGATTGAAAGTCGGGGTGGGAATGCGGTGCCGCCCAACTGATATTCATTAGCAGAGAATAGCAGAGCAAAACAAAAAAAATGGGCTTTATCATCATTTATGGCCTCTGAAAAACAAGCGTTACTTCGCCTAAAAAAACACCAAACTTGGTCATCTTAGCCCGGTTAATGAGCACACCATCTTCTTGTAAAAACATCCAGTCGTCGAACTGCACTTTCACCGTCGCATCTTTATAAGGTAAGTCTAGTGTGTAGGCCCAGCTCAAGGCATTACCGTAGGCTTTACCCGTCGCATGGCCAATCACATCTGAGGCGCGACCTTCATAGTTGTGCTCATCAATTTTAGTAATGGTCCAAACGCGACGATCTAAGGTGCCGTCGGCATAGATAAAATCTTCCTCGAGTACAAGGTTCCCATCGACCATTTTACCCAAGATATCGACGGTAAATTGGCGTTCAACTTCGCCACTACGGTTCTGAAATATACCCCAAGCACGGGTTTGTCCAAGGAAGTATTCTTCCAGCACAAAATGGGGTGACCTGCTTTGGTACTGTTCAATAGACATTTTGTTACAGCCCGAAATCATGGAAGTCATGAAAATAAAGAGTAAGAGTAAAATTGAGCTGCTTTTTTTCATCATAAGGTTCCTCAATTGATTTGTTGTTGTAGGGCTTGGTGTTGCTGACGATCTAGTGGAAAACGCCATATTGTCCAGGCGGCTAATAGCTTAAATGGAATAGGTAACAAGCCGTAAAGCACAGAAAGGGCCAATAAATTATTATCAGCAGGCGTTGTTTGTGTGTCGAAGCCCAAGATGGCTAATAAGGGGAAAGCAATGCCAACAGCTAAAGCCAGAGATAACTTGGTCGCCATTCCCCAAAGGCCAAAGAAGAAACCACTCCGTTGTCCGCCGCCCTTGGCGCTATCGAGATCAATAACATCAGCCTGAATTGATGCGGGTAAGGCCATGTCGATGCCGAGGCTCAGGCCAGATAAAATGCAAATAATGAGGAAAGGGACGAAGTCCCCAGCGCCCAAACTAGGCACCCAAGCAAAAATAACCACAGCCCACAGCATCGATATTCCCCAAACGCGGTGTTTATTAAAGCGTTGTGCGAGTTTAATACCAAGGGGTAAGCCGATTAAGCCACTGACAAAGTAAGCAGAGAGTAATAATCCAAACTGTTCTGGTAACACCAAAACATAACTAACAAAGAGTAAAAAGAGGGTGGCAGGCAACCCATTCGCAATACCATTCATAAAATAAGCAAACAGTAATCGAATAAATAAATGGTTTTGTTTCAGCAAAGCCAAACCAGCTTGAAATCCGATAGGGTTGGAGCGGCGATTAGATTCGGGTACTTTTAGTATACAAAGCAGAACAGTGACGGGGAGGAGAATGGCCAGGAATTGTGCGAGGACAGCCAAGGCTTCACCGGGTGCATCACTGCCTATTCCCATTGCCAAAGGTAAACCTGCAGCGACTAAAGTACCAATTAAAACAAAGCTTTCACGGCTGGCGGTAATAGTACTTCGTTGATCATAATCTCCCGACAATTCAGCACCCCAAGCGGTATAGGGTAATGTCAGTAAGCTCCATGCTAAATAAACGAGTAAACTCCAAGATAAAAGCCACCAGAAGCCAGCTCCTTCAGGCGGAAGAAAAAGCGCCCAAATGGCAAAAATTAATAAAGGGGTTGCAATGGCCATCAGCCATTTACGCCGCGAAGGTATGGGTAACCAGTCTGACAACATGCCAATCAAGGGGTCAGTCAGGACATCGCTGACACGTGCGATCAACAGAGCCATTCCCACCGCCGCAAGCCCAATCCCAAGCTGTTCAGCATAAAAAGTAGGTAAATAAATATATAGGGGTAGACCCAAAGCGGCCAAGGGCAAGCCCGGCAAGCCGTAAAACCAATAACGACTAGCATGTGACATGATTAGTGTGGCTTAACCATGAGGTACTGATAAACCCCGGTATGTTTATCTCTAAAACCAGCTTCACAATAAGATAAATAATAACGCCACATGCGTATAAACTGATCGTCATAACCGAGAGCTTTAACTTGATGGACAACATCATTAAAGCGTTGATGCCACACTAAGACGGTTCTCTCATAATCGGTGCCATAGTCAGTTGCTTGCTCGATAGTCAGTCCTGATTTCTCAGCATGTTGAGCGAAAACTTCTGGGGACGGCAACATGCCACCGGGAAAGATATAGCGTTGGATAAAGTCGACATTTTGTCGGTAGTGATCAAAGTGCTGATGATCAATCGTGATAGTTTGTAAGGCTATTTTGCCACCTGATTTAAGGCGAGAAAACAGCGTATCAAAAAAGCTGGGCCAGTAAGATTCACCAACAGCCTCAAACATTTCAATACTGACAATATGATCGAACTGTTCTTCTATATTGCGATAATCCTGTAAGCGTAAATCGACGAGGTCATCTAGGCCAGCATCCAGGATTCGTTTTTGAGCCCAAGCTAATTGTTCAGTGGATAAGGTAACACCGGTAACGCGATAGCCTTGTCTCGCAGCATGCTCAGCAAAGCCACCCCATCCACATCCCACTTCTAAAATATGTTGTCCAGGTGAGGCGTCGAGAGAAGCCAGTAATTGCTGATACTTTCGCGTTTGCGCCTGCTCAAGATCTTCCTCTGTGTCTGCGAAGATCGCACTTGAATAGGTCATGGTAGGGTCAAGCCAGAGTTGGTAGAAATCATTCCCCAAATCATAATGGGCAGAAATATTTCGACGACTACCCCGTTCACTATTACGCCGTGCCAGATGGCGTAAGCGGTTAAAAATGCGGACAAAAAAGTTTGCTTTAAGGTGGTCAGATAGAGCACCTAGATTAAGCGTGGCCCAATAGAGAAAATCAGATAAGTTGTCCGTCTCCCAATTGCCTTGCATATAGGCTTCTGCAAAGCCAATATCACCATCACTACTTAATTTTTTTATGATTTTTAAGGCGTTGTGAATCGTGATATTGGCATCAGGCCCAGCCTGTTTTCCTTCGACAAGATAAGTCTCATTATCTACAGTGAGATGAAGTTGTCCACGTTCGCAGCGCGACAGCACGCGATAGAGCAATTTTATTGCAATCGGTGCACTGGCATCGGGCAATAATTTTATTTGCGTGTTTTGATTATCCATTCGCTTTTGACCTCTTGTTGTTGTTTTTCGTCATAGGAGTGAAATTGTCCACCGCGTGCCCAAATTTTTACGGCGTGCCAGTGGATCAGGAACATGATTTTGAAAGACATCAGTGGCATCATAAAAAAGGCCTTCAAGCAATGCCGGTTGTTGAGTACTTTGAGCTCGGCTTGTTGTGATGCAATGAGGTGAAGTTGGTCATCCTGATATTCGTTGATTAAGATGCCAAAACTTGATTCTGATTGACTGAATTTGAAATGATATTCTTGCTGCATATCGATAAACGGCGAGACATGAAAACGTTTATCCGTGATGCATTCGACAGGCCACGCAAAGGGTTCACCAGCTGAGTGATGCACGTAGTGGTAAACACCGCCGAAGGTATTACTGACTTCGCTGATGATCGCAACAGTCTCATCGTCGGCATTATCACAATACCAAACCGAGATGGGATTGAATCCATAGCCAAGAACACGGGGAAAACATGATAGGCGAATTCGAACGGCATCATGTATACCTGCCTCAGACAGGGTTTTTTCTACCCATGGTCGCCAAGCAGAGCCATCTCGAGGGCCATGATCTTGTGTCCGTACACTGAGTAAGTTAAAGCGATCTAAACTAAGCCATCTCAGGGCACCGGCTTCTTGCTCGATTGAGTCAATATCGATTAGTAAACCGAAGATGCGATAGGCAAAGCGATAGGACATAGGCATCATGCGTTGATGCATAACTTGGCCGAAAAACAGTTGGCTTGCCATCGTTTATTTTTGCTCCCAAGGAATAGCTACATTCAGTTTTTTAGCAATTGAAACTGCAGAACTGAGCGCATCTTCATGAAAACCATAACCAAAATAACTTCCAGCAAACCAGGTTCTATTTTGTCCTTGCAACTGGTGAAGTTGTTTTTGACAAGCCATGGCCTGCGTGTCGAAAATAGGATGCATATATCGAATGCGGCGAATGACTTTATCAGGATCGATATCCTGAAGTGGGTTAAGAGTAACAAAATAATTTTGAGCTGAATCGAGGCCTTGTAGGGCATTCATCCAATAGCTGACAGAAACGGAAGGAAGGATTTCTCCACTACGCCGAGCAAGATAATTCCAGCATGACCAGACCTTGGGATGTGTTGGCATAAGCTTGGCATCGGTATGCAAATAAGTATCGTTTTCTTGATACCGAAACGAAGACAATAAGTTTTGTTCTTGTTCCGTTGCATTGGCGAGTAAAGACAATGCGTCGTCAGCATGGGTGGCGATAACAATCTGATCGACACGATGCTCTTGGCCATCTTCTAATGTAATAGTGACACCATCTGCTTCACGAACAATGTTGCTAACACCGTTATTGACGATAGTTTCTCCCGAAAAGGAAGCCAGTAATTTGTCGAC
Organism: Piscirickettsiaceae bacterium; assembly: GCA_018646825.1. Taxonomy (GTDB): domain Bacteria; phylum Pseudomonadota; class Gammaproteobacteria; order Nitrosococcales; family Methylophagaceae. Next base: position 4,270 of record JABGUA010000197.1, on the reverse strand, counting down.
ATAGCGTTGGCTACCACCCACGATCGTGCGCCATTGTGGGCGGTCACTGACATTGAGTAAGCCATGGTTATTAAAAAACTGGGCAAAGCTCTTAGCAGGGAAAGTCTGCATTTGTTGTGGAGGACAAGACCATATAGCTGCTGCCATAGGCAGTAAATAATCATCTTGCATTGGTTTACCGATATGGAGTTCAGAGAGAAAGTCGCCCAAGGTCAAATCTGGATTGGCGTGGTCGTTATTGACAAGGGCTTTAGCATGCCGGTTGAACTTAAGGATGTCATAAACCAATTTAAGAAAACGGGGAGATAACATGTTTTTTCGTTGTGCAAATAAGGTGTCTAGGTTGTTACCAGCGTATTCCAATCCGGAGTCTAAAATCGAAGCAGAAAAGGTCATATCCGTCGGCCGTGTCGCGACATCAAGGGTGTCAAATAAGCCCACTAGATTAGGATAATTAGGCTCATTGTAGACAATAAAACCAGTATCAACGGCTGTAAAAGTATCGGCTTCTTTATTGGCAACAGACACCGTATTGGTATGCCCACCAATATAATTATTCTTATCAATTAAGAGGGTCTGATAGCGTTGCCCCAATAACCAAGCACTCGCCATGCCAGCGATGCCTGTTCCGATAACTGCTATTTTCTCCGTCAATTTTTACTCCAACAGGCTTACAGAATCCACTTTTTACTTATGGGATTATTTCTGAACAGATGTTTGAGTACGACAGAGGCTAGAACAATAAGTTGCGCGGGAGCAGACAAGAAAAGGGGTTGAAAGAAGGGAAGAGTGATTATTTATCTTATTCTTATACGACAAGAAGGTGAGTCGAGACTACAGAGACCAGGTTAAAAAAAACCGCGGAAATGAACCAAAGAAGATCAGTCATGCACTATTGGGGTGCTTACAGAGAAGGACGAGAGCCATGTTTATTCAATAAATATGTTAATTATCAATAACATATTAATTTGGCACGTAATGTGATTGGTATTAATTGTCAATTGATCCTTGCCTCCACTTAAATTCAAAGATTAATTGGTATGTCTCCGAAGTAGTAGTCTTTGAGGCAGCCTGAATAAGGCTGCCTCATTTTTTAAAAGCCCACCATATATATCCAACCCTCGTGAGCTTAGCTTGTTTACGTTAAAATAGTTCGCTATCAAGTCGAGTGAGGTGGGCAGAGTGAGTGAAATAGCAGGAAATGTGTCGAAAATGGCTGTATCGCTAGTCGATGAGTCTGGCTTGGCAAGCTATGAAATGGTGCTAGGTGAACATCGCCAACAGATGAACAAGCTTATTGGCCAGACTATTACACTACGCTTTCAAGGTGAGATTAATTGTCATGCATGTAACCGGCTCACTAAAAAGAGCTTTAGTGGTGGATATTGTTTCCCTTGTTCGCAAAACTTAGCTCAATGTGATTTGTGTATTATGCGCCCCGAAACCTGTCATTACGCTGCCGGTACATGCCGAGAGCCTGAATGGGGCGAACAGTTCTGCATGCAAGACCATATTGTGTACTTAGCCAACAGTTCAGGAGTTAAGGTCGGTATTACACGTATTAATCAAGTCCCGACGCGTTGGATTGATCAGGGGGCGACACAAGCACTGCCTATTTTTAGAGTTAAAACTCGCCTTCAATCAGGGCTGGTTGAGGTGATTTTCAAAAACCATGTTTCAGATCGAACGGATTGGCGGAAAATGTTGAAAGGCGAAGCTGAGCCGTTAGACTTGCTAGAAATTAGACAAACATTAATGATGGCTTGTGCCGATGAAATAACGGCATTGCAAGAACAGTTCGGGCCGGAAGCGATAACAGCACTAGATAATGAGACAATATTAGATATCCGCTATCCGGTTGAACAGTACCCTGAAAAAGTAAAATCGCTTAATTTTGATAAAACCCCAGAAATTACTGGCACGCTAAAAGGTATTAAAGGCCAGTATCTTATTTTAGATACCGGGGTACTTAACATGAGAAAGTTTACTGGTTATCACGTGAGTTTAGGCACAGCTTAATGCTATATCAATTATTAAGATCACTGCTATTTCAACTTGATGCCGAAACGTCTCATCACATAGGCATGAGCGGTATTAAATGGTCGCACAAATTAAAACTAGCGTCATTGATCTATCCGCCAACGCCGGCGGCACCGGTCGAAGTAATGGGGCTTACCTTTCCAAACAAAGTCGGCATGGCAGCAGGCCTAGATAAAAATGGCGATTACCTTCCAGCATTATCAGCATTAGGGTTCGGCTTTGTTGAAATAGGAACTGTCACACCACGACCACAACCAGGTAATCCAAAGCCCCGTCTTTTTCGTTTGCAAGAAGCCAATGCGATTATTAACCGAATGGGTTTTAATAATTTGGGCGTTGATCATTTGATTGAACAAGTTAAAGCAGCACAACTTGACGCATTAGTGGGCATCAATATCGGCAAGAATATTGATACTGCTGTTGAAAATGCGTTGGGGGATTACCTGATATGTTTAGAAAAGGTATATCAACATGCCGATTACGTCACGATCAATATTTCATCGCCAAATACACCTGGCTTAAGAAAACTGCAATTTGGTGAATCGTTAAAAGTATTACTTGGTGGGTTAAAGAATAAGCAAACAGCGTTGCATCAACAAACTAATCGCTATGTGCCAATGGCGGTGAAAGTCGCTCCTGATTTGGCGCTTGAAGAAGTACAGGAATTAGCTGAGACCTTCAACGAATTCGAAATAGATGGTGTTATTGCCACTAATACCACCATGGCCAGAGATAAAGTGAGAGGGCTTAAACACGCAGAAGAGGCCGGTGGATTAAGTGGAGAGCCGGTTTTTGAACAGTCGACAGAGATTGTCCGTCAGTTCAAGCAAGCATTGCCTGATACCATTTCCATTATTGCAGCGGGTGGCATTATGTCTGGTGAAGATGCAGTGAAAAAAATAACAGCGGGTGCCAGCTTAGTGCAGATATATAGCGGCTTTATCTACCATGGACCAGAGCTGATAGCGGACATTATCAATGCAACAAACCAAATTCAAAAATAGAGAGGATTAAAGACAGTGATGACATGGGTACTAAATGTGGCAGTGGCGATTGCAATTATTCTGGTTGGACGTATTGCTGTGCGATGGGCAATCAAAATGCTAGGCAAGATGATGGCGCGATCTGAGGTGGACCAAATTTTAATTAATTTTGTCAGCTCAATAGCAAAGGCGGTGCTCCTCCTCCTGCTCATTATTGCAGCCTTGAATCAGGTTGGCGTAGATACTACATCGTTGATTGCACTGATTGGTGCCGCGGGTTTAGCGGTAGGCTTAGCATTGCAAAATTCATTGCAAAACTTTGCGGCTGGCGTGATGATGATTGTTTTCAGACCTTTTAAGCTAGGAGATTTTATCGAGGCTGGTGGTGTCGTTGGTGTTGTTGAACAAATTAGTATTTTTAGCACCATGCTCAAAACAGGTGATAATCGTGAAATTATCGTACCCAATGGTCAGATATATGCCGATGCCATTACTAACTATTCTGCTCGTGAAACAAGACGAATCGATATGGTATTTGGGATTGGCTATGACGATGATCTGTTAGAAGCCAAAAAGTTAATGGAGTCTATTTTAAGCGCGCATGAGTTGGTTTTGTCTGATCCTGCACCCGTTGTTGCTATCTCAGAGCTGGCTGATAGTAGCGTAAACTTTAATGTCAGACCTTGGGTAAAAAGTGGCGATTATTGGGGTGTCCGCGCGGAATTAATTGAACAGATTAAGTTGGCATTTGATGAAAATGACATTTCGATTCCATACCCACATTTGAGTATTGTTCGAGAAGGGTCAAGTGACTAAAAGGAATCTTTCCAGAGTCTAAGAGCGGTAAAGACGGCCAATTCATCATTGAGCCGTTGCGAAACATGTTGCTCAACACGCTCAACAACCGTTGATTTATCGCATCGTAAAAAGGGATTAGTTTTTAATTCCAGGGCGAGGTTTGAAGGCAATGTTGGCTTGTTAGCGTGACGTAAAGCAGCAGCTTCTTCTCGTCGCGCACTGATGTCGATATTGTTTGGCTCGACTGTCTGTGCGAAAACCAAATTAGCTGCGGTATATTCATGCGAACAATAGATCTGGGTTGCGGTTGGTAGCTGACTAATCTGTTGTAAGGAAGACAACAGTTGTGCATGTGTCCCACCCCTTAGTCGACCACACCCTGCAGCAAATAAAGTATCACCACAAAATAGACAGTCTGCGATTAAATAAGCGATATGACCACGAGAGTG
>JABGUA010000062.1 GCA_018646825.1 Piscirickettsiaceae bacterium | reverse complement strand
ATTATTCGCACAGGCTTGTATCATTCTTAATAAAATGGGTATCTCAAGATACTGAAGATTAGTCTCTATCAAATCAGCAAACCAATCCCGTAACGCATCTTCCGTACAAACCCACCCGCATTCAACTCTCCACTCCAGGCCCTGTGAATAAGTGAACCCACCGACGGGTAGTGCGCTGCTCGATAATTGCATCAAACGGATTAAGTGCGTTTCAGCAGCCTGACTCATTTAAATAGTTGCATTAACGGCGGCTATTAATACAAACAACAACAACCGTTATTGCCAGCGCAATCGTTAAAGGCCATGCATGCTCTGGACTTGCTAAAACATGCCAAAGATTCTCCATTAGCGTTTGACCATGTGCTTCATGAGCCAAAGCGATACTTGGAAATAAAATACTCATCGATAATAAAAACTTTCTCATTGTACTTTCCTCTCTAATTTATGATGGGGTCAATGATGTTAATGGCCACTGGATACATGACTGGCGTAGGCGCCTGACTCCGGTTCAAATGGTGCTTGACCAACGGTCACTGTTAAGCCTAAGCCTCTCAGCATCTCGTCTAAAACATGATCATGTAAATATTGAATACGTCCAGGGTTAATCTGAAGAGCGACATGACGGTTACCAAGGTGATAACACGCACGTGCTAACATCCACGCATCACTACTACTCACTGACGATACTGTTTCATCTGCAGCGATAATCTTGACAGTAATGCCGTCATGACTCGCTAGTAAGTCACCATTTTTAAGTATCTGTCCTCGTTCTAGATATAGGCCAACATCTCTACCATCATCTAGAACAGCACGTAAGCGGCTTTTCACTCTACTTGCTAACGGCGACGACTTTTAACTATTCGCATCGATGCGCTTGGTATAGATGAGTCGCTCATGTTCGCCTTCTCGCCCAGCCTATTTTTGATAGGATAATTCTGAAAATAGAAAACTACATGCACAGATTGAGCCCTAAACCTATTACATTGTTTATTATGTATTTTTTATATTTTTAGTTTGGGTTACGATGACAAATGTACGGTTGACGCACACATATAGTGCCTTCCTTGCACTAAAAAAGTACTAACACTATCAATGATCTTGAAGTTATGCACCACTTCTCATTGACATAAACTAACTAAGAAATGGCGGGGGAGATTGCAAAGGGAGTAAGGCATAGAATGCCATCCTGATTCCATATATTAGGAATCTTAGCAAAAGGTATGAATATCAAGGAATTTGGAAGGATGAAACACGTCCCAGGCATACACAGGACTTGACAAAAGCTTACTCAAAAAAATAAGTCTCTATCCGCTTATTTATCTCAGTTTAAAGTATGGTGCCGACGGGCGGAGTCGAACCGCCACGGACTATGTCCACCACCCCCTCAAGATGGCGTGTCTACCAATTTCACCACGTCGGCTTAAGTTGTTAAGGTAATTCTGGCAAATCAGCTGGCACGGCAGGGGCTGGTTTAGATTCAACCTGATCTGTCGTTACTGTTGTAGAAACTGTTGGCAGCTCGGTCACGCTTTCTATACGGTTCGCTTTATTTGCAAAATACGCTAGGCTCAAACTAGTAATAAAGAAGAGCATTGCTAAAACGGCACTACTTCTTGATAAGAAAGAAGCAGAACCTTGACTACCAAATAAGCTCGATGATGCACCGCCGCCACCGCCACCGCCAAGTGCTGCAGCACCTGCATCAGCCCCTTTACCGTGTTGGATTAAAATCAAACCAACCAGTAACACCGAAATAGTGATGTGTATAAATAGAATTATTGTATCCATCTTTTACTAACCTAAACCTGTTGTGCCGCCGCCCGACAAATAGCAACAAACTGATCGGCAATTAAAGAAGCACCGCCAATCAGGCCACCATCAATATCTGGCTTTGAAAATAATGAGGCCGCATTATTACCTTTAACGCTGCCGCCGTAAAGTATTCGTAAGTTATGTGCCGTCTCAGGACAATGCTTAGCAACTCGCTCACGCATGAACTGGTGGACGTTTTGAGCCCATTCAGGTGAAGCAGACTTACCTGTCCCAATCGCCCAAACCGGTTCATAAGCAAGGACAGTCCGCGACAATGCTTTTGCACCCTGATGTGCGATTAAAGTATCCAACAATCGAACAACAACTTCCTCAGTCTGTCCAAGATCATGTTCTTGTGGACTTTCGCCAATACAAATAATAGGCGTTAATCCAGACGATGCAGCCATTTCATATTTTTCAGCAACCAACTGATCCAAGACTAATTGATCAAGATCCAGCTCATCATAAAGACAGCGTCGTTCAGAATGACCAATTAAAGTATATTCACAGTTAAAGTCACTGATCATTGCTGCTGACACTTCACCTGTGTAAGCACCATCTATATACGAGGATACATTCTGTGTTCCCCAATGAAGTCCGGTTCCCGTTAAGGCTTGTTGGACCTGATGGATATAGACTGCTGGGGGGAAAATAGCCACATCAATATTAGCAAAGTCATTCGCCGAAGCTAAAATATCCGCCAACAAACTTTGATTGCTTGCACTTGTTCCATTCATCTTCCAGTTGCCAGCAACTAAAGGCTTACGCATCAATTCCAACCCTATAAAAATAATTTAATATTAAACAGCCTAACGATGCGACACCAATAAATCAAAGTTTTTATTATATGCTTATAATTTATTTAGATTAAGAACGTTCGATACTGGTTTGAATCACATTCGCAATCTCAGTGGCTAGATGTTGCGTTAATGTCGCATCACGACCCTCAACCATCACTCTAATCACTGGTTCAGTACCCGAAGGCCTCAACAAAACACGACCTTGGTCTGCTAATTTTTCCTCTGCCATTTTAACAGCATCTGAAATAGCTTGATCAGTTGTAAGATCAATCATTTTCTTAACACGCACATTAGTCAAAGTCTGCGGGTATTTCGTCACTAAGGATTTAAGTTCATGAAGCGTATTATTAGTACGTTTAATTTCACATAGCACTTGCAACGCAGCGATAATACCGTCACCCGTTGTCGTCTTATCTAAGCAAATAATATGGCCGGATGACTCGCCACCGACAACACCACCCGTCTCTTTCAACTTCTCTATAACGTAACGGTCACCGACTTTCGAACGATGTAAGTTCATACCATGTGCGGCTAAAGCCTGCTCAAGACCTAGGTTTGACATCAGAGTACCCACAACTTCTGAACTGCCTTTTCCACGTAACTTTTGAGAACGAGCAATAATAAATAATAAATCATCACCATCAACAATTTGCCCAGTATGATCAACCATAATCAAACGATCACCATCGCCATCTAAAGCAATGCCTAAGTCGGCTTGGTGCTCTAATACAGCCGCTTGCAATAAACGTGGTTCTGTTGAGCCACAGTTCTGATTTATATTAAAACCATCTGGTTCGGCACCCATCACGACAATATCTGCGCCCAACTCTTTAAATACATCAGGCGCAACATGGTACGTCGCACCATTGGCGCAATCAACAACCAGCTTCATCCCTGTAAAATTCATCTTGAGGGGAACTGAACTCTTACAAAATTCGACATAGCGACCACGCGCATCTTCAATACGAACTGCTTTACCGAGTTCAATAGATTCAACTGTTGTTAAAGGCTCCTCCAACATCGCTTCTATTTCAAGCTCGATCTCATCCGATAATTTTGTACCTTCGCCTGAAAAGAATTTAATCCCATTATCATGGTAAGGATTATGCGATGCGCTGATCACAATCCCAGCCTGGGCATGAAATGTACGCGTTAAGTAGGCAATGCCAGGTGTCGGCATCGGGCCCAACAAATAAACATCTACGCCCGCGGCTGACAAGCCTGCCTGTAATGCTGACTCGAACATATAGCCAGAAATTCGAGTATCCTTACCAATCAGCACTCGGCGATTCTTTTTTTCTTTCGCCAACACACGACCGACAGCCCAACCTAGCTTTAATACAAACTCAGGGGTAATCGCGCCATCACCGACCCTGCCACGGATCCCATCCGTTCCAAAATAACGTCTTTGTTTCTTAGTCACACTCTTCTACCTGCATTACATGATTACATAAATTAACAACTTGAACCGTCTCTCGGACATCATGTGTCCGAACGATCTTAGCACCCTGCCAAACAGCTAAAGATGCCAAAGCTAAACTACCAGCCAAGCGTTCCTCAACCGATACATTTAACAACTTTCCGATGATAGATTTACGTGAAACACCAATCAAAATAGGCAAATCAGCTTCAACAAGGCGACTCAAATATTTCATTAATTGTAAATTATGCCGAGCACGCTTACCAAAACCAAAACCCGGATCTAGAATAAGTTGATTTTTATCAATACCTGCGGACTCGCAAGCCGCGACCCGTTCAAGTAAGAAAGTAATCACCTCATCAACAACGTGATCATATTGAGGATCATCCTGCATTGTCTGTGGTGAACCTTGTGCATGCATCAAACAGACCGGTACCGCTAGCTCCACAGCAGCGGTTAACGCACCATCGACTCGTAATGCCTGCACATCATTGATTAAGCCAGCACCAGCTGCTACAGCCGCTCTCATCACTTCAGGCTTACTCGTATCAATAGAAATTGGTATGGCAAGCTCTGACTGGATCGCTTCGATAACGGGTACAACCCGTGCAATTTCTTGTTCAACTGGAACAACTGCAGCACCCGGACGCGTCGACTCGCCACCGACATCAATAATAGCCGCACCATCAGCCACCATTTGCTTTGCTTGTTTTAACGCTAAGTCTTGTGCAAAAAAATGACCCCCATCCGAAAACGAATCAGGGGTCACATTAAGAATGCCCATGACTTGCGGATAAGTCAGATCAAGAGACTTACCTCGACAATCAAGGATCATTGAAGCCCTTTAATAATTGCGTTGGCTAATGCAACAAGTCAGCAGGTTTACCTGCAGTTTCTGAATCAGTCGCATCGGCTGAAGGCGGCGGTGTAGGAGAAGAGTTATCATCGCTCCATCCTTTTGGGTCACCTGGTTCACGACCTTCCATTATCGCATCGATCTGGTCAACATCAATAGTTTCATATTTCATCAGTGCATCAGACATCGCATGCAATATATCGATATTGTCTGTTAATATTTTTTCAGCACGATCATAATTACGGATGATTAATGTCCGAATCTCTTCATCGATTTGTTTCGCCGTATCTTCAGAAATCACTTTATGATTCTCACGGCTTTCAACATAGGCCTGTGGCCCCATATTTTCAGAAAAGCCCCATTTTGTTACCATGCTCCTAGCAATATCAGTCGCAACTTCAATATCGTTCGATGCACCCGTTGTAATGGCATCAACACCAAAAATAAGTTCTTCAGCTAAACGACCGCCGTAGGCCACCGACAAGTGACTTTCCAACTCTTCGCGGCTTTGGCTATGTTTATCTTCTTCTGGCAGGAACATCGTCACACCAAGTGCGCGGCCACGTGGGATAATTGTCACCTTATAAACGGGATCATGCACTGGGACTAGACGACCGACAATAGCGTGTCCTGCTTCGTGATAAGCGGTATTTCTCTTTTCTTTTTCAGTCATTACCATAGAGCGACGCTCTGCACCCATCATAATTTTATCTTTTGCTTTTTCCATGTCTTCCATAGTCACAAAGCGTTGACTCGATTTTGCAGCAAACAAGGAAGCTTCATTAACTAGGTTGGCTAAATCGGCACCAGAAAATCCAGGTGTGCCACGGGCAATAATTGACGCTTTAACATCTTCCGCTGCAGGGACTTTACTTAAATGGACATTCAAAATTTGTTCGCGGCCACGAATGTCAGGTAATGGCACGATAACTTGGCGGTCAAAACGACCTGGACGCAATAACGCAGGATCTAACACATCAGGACGATTAGTCGCTGCAATGACAATAATGCCTTCATTACCTTCAAAACCATCCATTTCGACTAATAATTGGTTTAATGTTTGCTCACGCTCATCATTACCACCACCAACGCCGGTACCACGGCTACGGCCAACAGCATCGATTTCATCAATGAATATGATACAAGGCGCATGCTTTTTAGCTTGCTCAAACATATCACGGACACGTGAGGCACCGACACCTACAAACATTTCAACAAAGTCTGAGCCAGAAATCGTGAAGAATGGCACTTTCGCTTCACCAGCGATTGCTTTAGCCAATAGTGTTTTACCTGTACCAGGTGAACCACACATCAAAATACCGCGCGGCATCTTACCGCCTAACTTTTGAAATTTAGCTGGCTCACGAAGAAACTCAACTAACTCAGCGACTTCTTCTTTGGCTTCTTCAACACCAGCCACATCTTTGAAGGTCACTTTAACTTGATCTTCATTCAACATTTTGGCTTTACTCTTACCGAATGACATCGGGTTTTTACCACCACCACCACCACCACCTTGCATCTGGCGCATGAAAACGATCCAGACCACAATTAACAATAACATTGGGAACCAAGAAATAAAGATCTGCATCAACAAACTGCTTTCTTCAGCTGGTTTAGCTTGGACCGCCACCCCATTATTCAACAAGTCGCCCATTAAGCCAGGGTCATAACTCGGGCTATAAGTCGTGAATTTAGTGTTATCCGTCAACGTGCCTGTAATCGTTCTATCTTGAATATCGACAGAGGAAACAGCACCGCTTTTGATGCTGGCAATGAATGTCGAATAGTCCATATCATCAGCTTTGACTTGTCTCGGCCCAAGATTATTGAACACCGACATCAAAATCACTGCGATAACTACCCACAAAGCGATGTTCTTCATAATATCATTCAACGTTGCTTACCCCTTTATAACTCTATATTTAGAGAATTTTAACTCACTAAATCTCTATTGTTCTTTTTAGACCGCTTCGGCCCTTAATTAACTCATCAATGTAATGAAAAATCTTTTACTCGGCAAACAGACCACAATTCTTTATCAACTTGCTTAGCCAGGTTTCAGCATAGCACCAGCAGACAAAGTTATACAAATATTTTATCATGTACAACTAAAATCTTTCACGAGCATTTCCTTCTTTAAAATCTTTTCACTTTAAACCACGCCCTAATAAATAAACTTCACGGCTTCTCGCACGTGATGCATCAGGTTTTCTCGTTACCACTTTTTGAAAGCTGTCACGCATTGCTTTCAAATAGGCATCAAACCCTTCACCTTGGAATACTTTTACCAGAAAAACACCTTGTTTGCTTAAATTTTCTATCGCAAAATGCAAAGCAAGTTCCACTAAATACATACTACTTGGCTGATCTATTGAATCTACACCAGTAATATTGGGGGCCATATCTGATAATACAAGGTCTATTGATTGACTATTTAAAATTGAATTAAGTTCATCTAGTGCTGCATCTTCTCGAAAGTCGCCCTGAATAAAATGCACACCTGATAAAGGCGTCATCGGTAATATATCCAATGCAACAACCGTCCCCTTATCCCCTAATTTCCGCAAGGTATAATCAGACCAGCCACCCGGTGCTGAACCTAGATCAACGACGGCCATCCCTGGGCGTATGAGCTTATCTTTTTTATCAATTTCTTCTAGTTTAAACGTTGCACGAGAACGATAACCCGCCTTCTGCGCTTTTTTAACATAATGATCATCAAAATGCTCGCGTAACCAATCGTTACTCGACTTACTTTTTGCCATTAGCCATTCTCAGTAAGCATAGTTTGTGTTGCGACCAATGCTAAACCTAACACACTGATTACCATATAAATACCAGTACTAAAACGGTGGAAGAAATCGAATTGAGCAGATAAGATAGCATCGTCACGCCAATCAAGCTGCTTAATCTCTGCCATCTCAGCTTGCAAATAAAAATGTAAGAAAGCAACTAAAAGCAACATCGACAATGTCACCCAAAAACGCCATAACGCGATGACATGTTGGCCCAATAAAGCATAACGAAGCAACAATACGCTGCCACAAGCCAACCCCACATAATCAACAAGGGTAAAAAGGCGTCCAGCAAACACGCCCGCAACAGCGCTATCATCAAAATGGACAAACGCCAGAGGAACGGCAATATAGCCGATCGCCCATAGACTACCAACCCATAAGGTTAATAATAAACGCTCGCCGACAAGACCTGCAGTCACGCTATCAGCCTATGCGTCGTATTGAATCGACACAATCTCATATTCAATCGCCCCGCTGGGTGCCTTCACAATCGCAATATCATCGATCTCTTTGCCTATCAACGCACGGGCAATCGGTGAACTAATCGATACCCGATTTAACTTAATATCTGCTTCATAATCACCAACGAGTTGATAATGTACCGTTTCGTCTGTGTCGATGTTCAATAACTCCACCGTGACGCCAAAAACTACCCGACCATCTTGAGATAGTGAAGCAACATCAATCACCTCCGCAGTCGACAGGACCCCTTCTAACTGATTGACACGTCCTTCAATAAAGCTTTGCTGCTCTTTTGCAGCATGGTATTCAGCATTTTCTTTCAAGTCACCATGCGCACGTGCTTCAGCAATCGCTGCCACCACTTCTGGCCTTGCAACCGACTTCAAATGTTTCAATTCTGCTCTCAAGGCTTCAATGCCACGTAGGGTAATGGGTACAGCCATTATTGTAATTCTCCATGTAATGACTGCAGACAATTGACCGTGCCATTGTTCTCACTTTCTAATGCCTGACATGTCGCCCGTGCAGCTGCCAATGTCGTCGTATAATTCACTTGATGTTGTAAAGCCGCCCGTCTTATTTCACGTGAGTCTGCCACCGATTGACGCCCTTCTGTCGTATTGACAATCAAAGCTATCTCATCATTCTTGATCATATCCACAATGTGCGGTTGACCTTCAGCCACTTTATTCACGTGCTCACAGCCCACACCTGCGGCTTCTAAAACAACTTGGGTTCCACGAGTGCCTAGTAAAGAAAAACCTAGTTTCACCAAATCTTTAGCAACCTGAACAACGGCAGGCTTATCAACCTCACGCACACTGATGAATGCTCGTCCTCCCGTCGGCAATGCCACACTAGCAGCTAACTGAGACTTAGCAAATGCCTCACCGAAAGTGCGCCCTACACCCATTACTTCACCCGTTGATTTCATCTCAGGGCCTAAAATAGGGTCAACACCCTGGAACTTAATAAAAGGAAAAACCGCTTCTTTCACAGAGTAATACTCTGGAATAACTTCTTTAGTCACACCTTGTTCAACTAGGCTGAGCCCTGCCATACAGCGAGCAGCAACTTTTGCTAACGGCACACCAATCGCTTTCGATACATAAGGCACCGTTCGAGATGCGCGCGGGTTAACTTCTAGAATAAAAATATTATCACCTTGAATCGCAAATTGCGTATTCATTAGCCCAACCACACCTAACTCCATCGCCATTTGACGCACTTGTTCGCGCATTCGATCTTTAATATCGTCACTTAGGCTATAAGTCGGTAAAGCACAGGCCGAATCACCGGAATGCACACCAGCTTGTTCAATGTGTTCCATAATGCCGCCAATCAGGACATTTTTACCGTCACAAATCGCATCAACATCGACTTCAATCGCATCATCTAAAAAGCGATCTAATAACACAGGTGAATCATTCGAGACCTGAATTGCTGTTTTCATATAACGATTTAACTCATCTTCGTTATAAACAATTTCCATCGCACGTCCACCTAAGACATAAGACGGTCGCACCACCAAGGGATAGCCAATCTCAGCCGCCAAAGCAACTGCTGTATCTGCCGAAAAAGCCAGACGATTCGGTGGTTGTAGCAAATTCAATTTTTCCACCATTTGCTGGAAGCGTTCTCGATCTTCAGCATGGTCAATGGCATCTGGAGATGTCCCAATAATCGGTACGCCAGCCGCTTCCAGAGCTCGTGCTAATTTCAATGGTGTTTGACCACCATATTGCACTATCACACCTTTAGGTTGTTCTAATGCCACAATTTCCAGCACATCTTCTAAAGTCAGTGACTCAAAATATAAACGATCAGAGGTATCGTAATCTGTCGATACTGTTTCAGGATTACAATTCACCATAATCGTTTCGTAACCGTCATCACGCAATGCTAATGCTGCGTGAACACAGCAGTAATCGAACTCGATGCCCTGACCAATCCTATTTGGACCGCCACCTAAAATCATGATTTTTTCACGATCCGTTGGATTCGATTCACATTCTTGATCGTACGTCGAGTATAGATAGGCTGTTGAACTCGCGAACTCTGCCGCACAGGTATCAACTCGTTTGTATACCGGACGTACGGCTAAATCATGGCGATGTTGACGCACTTGTTTTTCTGTTTTTTGTAATAAATTTGCCAAACGAGAATCTGAAAAACCTTTGCGTTTCAGACGACGCATCTCAACAGCGTCCAGCTCTGCTAATGATTGGTCTCGCAAAGCATTCTCAATCGTGACCAATTCTTCAACTTGAATTAAAAACCAAGGATCGATACGGCTTAATGATTGAACCTCATCAAAACTAAAACCATAACGGAACGCATCAGCCACATACCATAGCCGATCAGACCCTGGTAAACGTAATTCACGGCGTAATGTCTCAGCTACATCATCGGCTTCTAAATCAATCACTTCTGTCAAACCATCACGATCTATTTCCAGACCACGTAATGCTTTTTGTAATGATTCTTGGAAGTTACGGCCAATTGCCATTACCTCACCGACCGATTTCATTTGCGTGCTTAAACGGTTATCCGCCTGTGGGAATTTCTCAAAAGTGAATCGGGGTATTTTTGTTACAACATAATCAATCGAGGGTTCAAACGAAGCCGGTGTTGCATTGCCAGTAATCTCATTTTGCAATTCATCCAACGTATAACCCACAGCCAATTTCGCAGCCACTTTAGCAATCGGAAAACCAGTGGCCTTTGATGCCAAAGCAGATGAACGCGACACACGGGGATTCATTTCAATAATGATCAACCGACCCGTTTCTGGGTTAACCGCAAACTGTACATTTGACCCACCCGTTTCAACACCAATTTCACGCAGCACTGCCAAAGAGGCATTACGCATGATTTGATATTCTTTATCGGTCAATGTCTGGGCCGGTGCAACGGTAATCGAATCACCTGTATGCACACCCATTGGATCAAAGTTTTCAATGGAGCAAATAATGATCGCGTTATCCTTACGGTCGCGAACCACTTCCATTTCATATTCTTTCCACCCGATGATGGACTCTTCGATCAATAATTCAGAGCTCGGGCTGAGATATAAGCCACGTTGGCATATATCAATAAAATCTTCTTTGTT
>JABGUA010000195.1 GCA_018646825.1 Piscirickettsiaceae bacterium | reverse complement strand
GACTGGTCATATTCCGCCTTTTCAATGACACCTTGTTCGTACAAGACTTTTAACACCAAATTACGTCTATTTTCTGCCCGCTTCGGATGGCGTCGGGGCTCATAATAAGACGGGCCTTTCACCAAACCGGCCAATAATGCGAGTTGGTGAGGTTTTAACTCTTGTAAGGGTTGAGCAAAGTAATATTGTGCAGCTAAACCAAAGCCATGAATGGCACGAGCTCCTTCTTGACCGACATACACTTCATTAAGATAAGCCTCTAAGATCTCATCTTTGCTGTAGTGCAACTCCAATAAGAGAGCCATTGGAATTTCTAGTAACTTACGGCTCAACGTCCGGTCTGAACTCAGGTAAAAATTCTTAATCAGTTGTTGGGTGAGTGTACTGCCGCCCTGAATAAAGCGGCCGGCCTTGATATTCGCTAGCATGGCACGACTGATGCCACGTATTGAAATACCGTGGTGTTCATAAAAGCCACGATCTTCAATTGCAACCAAAGCCTGAATCAAAGCATCAGGTGCCTCGCTGAGTTGAATGAGGTCACGGTCTTCATTATTCAGCGGGTAGATTCCACCAATCAATACGGGTTCTAATCTGAGCAAGGAAACGGGTTGGCCTTGATAAGTCGTAATATTACCCAGGTGCCCTGTCGAGAAGTCTAGAATCAAACGCTGTGATGATTCCAACCCATCTGTGAATTCAAAGCCCCGAGTATGGACAATTGCCTTGGTTTTTGAAAAGGCAGCTTGCCCAGGAAAAGTCACTTTAGGGACAAATTGATAGCCAAGACCTCGGAGTTCAACCTTTAATTCTGCAAGTGTTATAGGTGATCCTGCATAGAGTTCAAGCGGCCTTGCATAAACCTTTGCCGGGACAGCCCACCGTTTCCCCTCAAATTGTTCGCGGATATGACTGTCGAGGTATAGCAGCCCCAGCCCACCTACCAATAACAGGCTAAGAAATAATTTCGTCGCAAACCCTGAGATGTGATGTCGGATTGGAAATGAATTCATTATGCTATCGAGCCTTTATTACAGTCTAGAGTCTGACAAGTCATGAGCGGGTTTAGTGTCCATTGTCGTGAAGATTACATTGAGGATATTAAAGTTAATGTCGAAAAAGCATGAGGAAGAGACAACAAGTCATTAATATTTTAGGAATTAATTTTACGCTTTCACGCCTTGAAGGACAAATATATAAAAGGCAAGGTAAAAAAGGATAGCTTCATGTCTTAAATTATCAGTATATTAGTAGGCTTTAACAAGCCGTAATGCCGACTAGCGACGATGTCAGTTTGTTGCCTTGGTTTCGCATTGCCCACTTTATTCTGATAGAATCACTCGAAATTAGAGACATTATTGAACCGTCATTTAGCGCTGCATAGTTGCAGGAAAAGACGAAATTGAGCAGGAAACTATGGTCAGTTTAGAAACACCAGTATGTGAGTTTGGGCTCCCCGCCTTAGATTTTTCACTATTGGGTATCGACAACAAAGTGTGGACGTTAGATGAGTGTCGTGGTGAAAATGGTTTGTTAATCATGTTCATATGCAATCACTGCCCTTATGTTCAAGCCATCATGGACCGTCTTGTCCGTGACACTAATGCCTTGAAAGAGTTGGGTGTTAACACTGTTGCAATCATGTCAAATGACCCAGATGACTATCCTGAAGATGATGTCGACAATATGCAAAAAATTGCTGAGAAGCACCAGTTTTCATTCCCATATTTGTTCGATGAAACACAGCAGGTAGCGCAAACCTTTGGCGCTGTTTGTACCCCTGATTTTTTTGGATACAACAAAGATCTTCAACTGCAGTATCGTGGCCGCTTTGATGAGAGTAAAAAATTAGCAGCCGCAGCAAACGTACGACGTGACCTTTTTGAAGCTATGAAAATGATAGCTGAAACGGGTCAAGGTCCAGAACAACAAATCCCAAGTATGGGCTGTTCGATTAAGTGGCGAACAGACTAATTATTTTTTAACAGGAGAATCGTAGATGGCTACACGCAGACATTTAGCTAATGCAATCCGTGCTTTAAGTATGGATGCAGTACAAAAGGCAAGCTCAGGTCACCCGGGCGCGCCAATGGGTATGGCAGATATTGCCGAAGTATTGTGGAACGACCACATGAATCACAACCCAACTAACCCAGAGTGGGCAGACAGAGATCGTTTTGTCCTGTCTAACGGCCACGGTTCTATGTTGATTTACTCATTGTTGCATTTGTCAGGTTATGACTTGCCAATGTCGTCATTGAGCTCATTCCGCCAACTACATTCGCAATGTGCCGGTCACCCTGAATACGGTTATGCACCAGGCATTGAAACAACGACAGGCCCTCTAGGTCAAGGTATTACCAACGGTGTTGGTTTTGCAATGGCTGAAAAATTAATGGCTGATCAATTCAACCGCCCAGGTCATGAGATTGTTGACCATAACACCTATGTCTTCTTAGGCGATGGTTGTTTAATGGAAGGTGTTTCACATGAAGCATGTGCCTTAGCGGGTACATGGGGATTGGGTAAATTAGTTGCATTTTGGGATGACAACAACATCTCAATCGATGGTCACATTGACGGTTGGTACACAGATGACACAGTAAAACGTTTTGAAGCGTACGGCTGGCATGTTGTCTCTGTTGATGGCCATGATCCTGAAGCCATTAATGCAGCTGTTACTGCAGCAAAAGCAGTGACAGACAAGCCTTCTATAATCTGTTGTAAAACAGTGATTGGTTTTGGGTCACCGAACAAATCAGGTACGCATGATTGTCACGGTGCGGCATTAGGTGAAGATGAAGTTGCATTAACACGTAAAGAATTAGGTTGGGATTCAGCACCATTTGAAATTCCTGCTGATGTTTACGAAGGTTGGGATGCAAAAGCATCTGGTGCCGATAAAGAAGCAGCTTGGAACGCTAAATTTGATGCTTATGCAACAGCACATCCAGAATTAGCTGCAGAATTCAAACGTCGTATGGCGGGTGAATTACCAGCAAACTGGAAACAAGCAACTGATGCAATGATTGCTGATACTAACGAAAAAGCAGCTAGCGTTGCTTCTCGTAAAGCATCACAAAATGTGATTACAGCATTAGCACCAGTATTGCCTGAATTTTTAGGTGGTTCTGCTGATTTAACCGGTTCTAACTTGACTAGCTGTGCTAGTTTCAAACACGTCAGCGGTAAAGAAACGGGTAACTACATTTCTTACGGTGTTCGTGAGTTTGGTATGTATGCAATCATGAACGGTATGGCGCTACACGGTGGTTTAATTCCATTCGGTGGCACATTCCACATGTTCTCTGATTACGCTAAATCAGCACTACGTATGGCTGCTTTGATGAAGATTCGTACCATTGCAGTCTTAACCCATGACTCTATCGGTCAAGGTGAAGATGGTCCAACACATCAACCTATCGAAAACACAGCTGCAATGCGTTACATTCCAAATATGGATGTATGGCGCCCAGCAGACTCTGTTGAAGTTGCCGTTGCTTGGACAGCAGCAGTAGAACGTATGGATGGCCCTTCAAGCTTAGTATTGAGCCGTCAGGGTATCCCAGGCCGTAGCCATGATGCAGCTGATTTCGATGCGATGCGTAAAGGTGCTTATATCTTATCTGAATCAAATGGTGCAGCAGATATCATTATCATCGCAACAGGTTCTGAAGTAGATTTAGCAGCGAAAGCACAAGAAGCCTTAGCGGCTGACGGTGTGAATGCACGCGTTGTCTCTATGCCTTCAACTAACGTCTTTGATCGTCAAGACCAAGCTTACAAAGACAGCATCCTAACACCTGGTGTTAAGCGTGTTGCCGTTGAAGCGGGTGTGACTGATTTCTGGCGTAAATATGTTGGTCTAGAAGGCGCAGTCGTTGGTATTGATACCTTTGGTGAGTCAGCGCCTGGTGGCGTATTGATGGAACACTTTGGTTTCACAGTTGACAATGTCGTTAAGACAGTCAAATCAGTACTGTAAATTTTAGCTAAGGCTAAAAGAGTATGATGTAAAAGAATATGGCGAGTGTGGATTAGGTGCACTCGCCATTTTTTATATTAGAGATAATAAACTTAAGTCATTTAAAAACGAGCATTTTCAACAAGACACTCGTTTTTAAATGGGTTTGTAAATTGGAGGGGAAGTATGACAATTAAGTTGGGTATCAACGGGTTTGGCCGAATTGGCCGTATGGCGTTTCGTGCTGCAGCCAAGGATTTCCAAGACATCGAAGTCGTTGCGATTAATGATTTATTAGAGCCTGACTATTTAGCGTACATGTTAAAACATGATTCGGTACATGGCCTATTTGATGGTGATATTGAGGTTGTAGATGGCAACTTAGTAGTCAACGGTAAAACGATTCGTATTACAGCAGAACGCGATCCAGCCGACTTAAAATGGAGTGAAGTTGGTGCTGACTTAATTATTGAATGTACCGGTTTTTTCTTAACAGAAGAATCTTGCCAAGCACATATTGATGCCGGGGCTAAAAAAGTGGTGCAATCAGCACCATCAAAAGATCACACCCCCATGTTTGTTTATGGTGTTAATCATGATAAATATGCTGGTGAAGCCATCGTTTCAGCAGCTTCATGTACCACCAATGCCTTGGCGCCAGTAGCCAAAGTATTGCAAGATAGTTTTGGTATCAGACATGGCTTAATGACCACTGTTCACGCTGCCACAGCAACGCAAAAGACAGTCGACGGTCCATCGATGAAAGACTGGCGTGGGGGGCGCGGTATTTTAGAAAACATTATTCCTTCTTCGACTGGGGCAGCTAAAGCCGTCGGGAAAGTATTACCTGAACTAAACGGTAAGTTAACGGGTATGGCATTTCGTGTGCCAACATCGGATGTATCAGTCGTAGATTTAACCGTTGAATTAAAAACAGCAGCGAATTATGACGATATTTGCAAAGCAATGAAAGCAGCGTCTGAAGGCAGTTTGAAAGATGTTTTAGGCTATACAACAGAAAGCGTGGTATCAACCGATTTTCGAGGTAATACTGCACCATCGACATTTGATGCCGGTGCTGGTATCGCTTTAGATGATACATTCGTCAAAGTGATCGCTTGGTATGATAATGAATATGGTTATACTTGCAATATGATGCGCTTAGTCCAATTCGTAGGAAGTTAAACGTTTGGGGAATAGCGTGATAAAAAGCTTCCTTTTTAGGGAGCTTTTTTGTTTATAAAATACGATGACATTAATTTGTAATATAAAGCTGATTAAATGGGCACAATTAGCCCTGAAAATAGCAGAAAAGAAAGGGTGGAGAAAATGACAGTAATTAATATGGCTGACCTTGATTTAGCCGGAAAACGCGTCCTGATTCGTCAAGACTTAAATGTACCGTTAAAAGAAGGTGCGGTTGCCGATGATACACGTATCAGGGCATCACTGCCGACGATTAAACAAGCTTTAGAAGCCGGTGCAAAAGTGATGGTGATGTCACACCTTGGTCGTCCGACGGAAGGTGTTTATGATGCTGAATTTTCTTTAGCGCCGGTTGGGCGTCACTTAAGCGAATTATTAGGAAAAGAGGTCCATTTACAAAAAGAATGGTTAGATGGTATCGATATGGATGATAAACAAGTGGTCTTGTGCGAAAACGTCCGTTTTAATATCGGAGAAAAGGCTGATGATGCAGCCTTGTCGCAAAAGATGGCGGCATTATGTGATGTTTATGTGATGGATGCATTTGGTACCGCACATCGTGCGCAAGCATCAACGCATGGGGTTGCTAAATATGCACCTATCGCTTGTGCTGGCCCGTTATTAGCGGGTGAACTAGAAGCATTAGGCAAAGCGTTAGATAATCCAGCGAGGCCGATGGTTGCCATTGTTGGTGGCTCGAAAGTATCAACTAAATTAACGGTACTGGAATCGTTATCGAAAATTGTTGACCAATTGATCGTTGGTGGTGGTATCGCAAACACTTTTATTGCGGCAGAAGGACATAATGTCGGTAAATCATTATATGAAGCCGATCTTATTGAGACATGTAATAAGCTGACAACCGATGCAAAAGCACGCGGTGGCGATATTCCAGTACCAAGTGATGTCGTTTGCGGCAAAGAATTTTCAGAAACAGCGGATGCGACATTAAAGGCAGCCAGCGCTGTCGAGGATGACGATATGATTTTTGATATCGGTCCGGAGTCAGCGGCAGGGTTAGCCGAAATTTTAAAAAATGCCGGTACGATTGTTTGGAATGGTCCAGTTGGCGTCTTCGAGTTTGATCAATTTGGAGAAGGCACGAAATCAATTGCAATGGCAATTGCCGAATCAGATGCATTTTCAATTGCAGGGGGTGGAGACACCTTGGCTGCGGTGAGTAAATATAATATCAGCGATGACGTGTCCTATATTTCAACAGGCGGTGGTGCTTTCCTTGAGTTTTTAGAAGGCAAGAAGTTACCGGCAGTTGCGATGTTAGAGTCACGTGCAAATTAGAAATTAGGAAAAGTATGACACCCATGAGAAGAACAAAAATCGTCGCGACTTTAGGGCCTGCGACGACCAAGCCAGACGTACTCAATGCGATTATTAAGGCGGGGGTTGATGTTGTTAGACTCAACTTTTCTCATGGTGATGTGACGCAATGCATCGGTCTAGCAAAGCTGGTGTTAAAACTGGCTGCTGAAAATGGACGTCCGGTGGGTATTTTAGCTGACCTGCAAGGGCCAAAGATTCGTATTTCACGCTTTAAAGATGGCAAGGTCATACTGAAAAAGGGCCAGAAATTTGTATTAGATGCTGGACTCGGTATCAATGATGGTGACGCAGAACAAGTCGGTATTGACTATAAACAACTCGTTCAAGATGTGGAGTCAGGTGATACATTATTGCTGGATGATGGACGGATTGTCTTGACGGTAAGCGCTGTAGAAGGCCAACGCATTATTTGTAGCGTTGTAGTTGCAGGGGCATTATCGAATAATAAAGGGATTAATCGTCAAGGCGGTGGTCTGTCGGCTGCTGCGCTGACAGATAAAGATAAAGACGACATTAAAATAGCTGCTGAAATGCAAGCAGATTATATTGCGGTATCTTTTCCACGTTCAGCAGAAGATGTTCATTACGCCCGCCAACTATTGCGTGACGCTGGTGGCAAAGGGAGCATTGTTGCAAAAATAGAGCGAGCCGAAGCACTAGATGTTCTTGATGAGATTATTCTGGCATCGGATGCTGTGATGGTTGCACGCGGAGACTTAGGGGTCGAAATTGGTGATGCAGCTTTGCCGCCAATTCAGAAAAAAATCATTGCCCGTGCGCGTAAATTAAATCGACTGACTATTACGGCAACACAAATGATGGAGTCGATGGTAGAGAATGCAATACCAACTCGGGCAGAAGTGTTTGACATTGCCAATGCCGTATTAGATGGGACAGATGCCGTCATGTTATCTGGAGAAACAGCGGTTGGAAAGCATCCAGTTAAAGTGATCGAAGCGGTTGATCGCATATGCTTGCAGGCGGAACAACAGCGAGAAATTCGTGTATCACGGCATCGTATTGATTCCAAATTTGAAAAAGTCGATGAAGCGATCGCGATGGGAGCGATGTATTTAGCCAATCACTTAGATGTCAAAGCTATCGCTGCTTTGACACTGTCAGGCTCGACAACATTATGGATGTCACGGGTGAGCTCGGGGATTCCTATTTTTGCGCTGACGCCAAATGAAGAAACTTGTCGGAAAGTCACGCTGTATAGAGGGGTTTATCCCGTTTTGTTTTCAGTTGAGAGTAGTGATCATGCCACGTTAAATAAAGAGTCTATTGCACTTTTAGAACGCAAAGGTGTCATAACTGCAGGTGATATGGTCATCATTACAAAAGGCAACGTTGAGGTACAAGGTAGCACCAATATGCTTAAAATAGTGCGTGTTGGTGATGTAGGTTAACGACCTTAGATAGAGTAAGATAGTAAGTAGTTATATATTTATAAGGAAGCCTGATATGGCACTTATCACGCTACGACAACTGCTTGATTACGCTGCGAAGCATCAGTTTGCAGTACCAGCATTCAACGTCAGTAATATGGAACAAGTCCAGGCCATTATGCAAGCGGCAGACGCGGTGGATAGTCCCGTTATTATCCAGGGTTCAGTGGGCTCACGTGCCTATGCAGGCGAAGCTTTTCTACGGCATCTTATATTAGCTGCAGTCGAAAGTTATCCACATATACCGGTGGTGATGCACCAAGATCATGGCGCCTCCCCAGATGTCTGTGTGCGTGCGATTCAATCAGGTTTTAGCTCAGTGATGATGGATGGTTCATTATTATCTGATATGAAAACACCGTCGAGTTTCGACTATAACGTCGAAGTAACAGAAACCGTCAGCCAAATTGCGCATGCCTGTGGTGTATCAGTAGAAGGTGAAATTGGCTGTTTAGGATCGCTTGAAACGGGCATGATGGGAAAAGAAGATGGTCATGGTTCTGATGAAAAGCTCGATCAAAGCCAGCTTGTGACAGATCCTGATGAGGCGGTCGCATTTGTAAAACAAACCCAAGTCGATGCCCTAGCCATTGCCATAGGAACAAGCCATGGTGCTTATAAATTTACTAAGCCACCGACGGGCGAAGTATTGGCGATAAGTCACTTAAAAACATTGCAACAACGTCTACCGAACACCCACTTTGTGATGCATGGTTCAAGCTCAGTACCGCAAGAATGGCTAAAAGTAATTAATAACTATGGTGGCGATATTGCGCAGACCTATGGTGTTCCCGTCGATGAAATTGTTGAAGGAATTAAATACGGTGTCCGCAAAGTGAATATTGATACTGATCTACGAATGGCCAGTACCGGTTCAATAAGACAGTTTTTAGCGCAAACTGAAAACGCGGATAACTTAGATCCAAGAAAATTCTTAAAAGCATCGACGGCAGCAATGCAAGCAATTTGTCAGGCCCGGTATGAAGCCTTTGGTAGCGCTGGCCATGCAAGTAAAATTAAAGCGGTTAATCTACTCGAGATGGCAGAGCGCTACACTAAGGGAGAGCTAGAAACTTAATTTCACGAATTGTTTAGAATGCACTGAGCGAACAATAGGTTATGAGTCTCGGCAGTGAATAAGGTAAACTAACGGCTTTACAATGACTGAGATCAAATAGTGCAGCAGTTATTAGCGATTGCAGTTGGCGGTGCTTTAGGCGCAGTACTGCGTTTTGTCGTATCAAACAATGTGTATCGCCTTCTCGGTAGAGACTTTCCCTATGGCACGCTGGTAGTAAATGCGCTAGGTTCACTCTTAATGGGCTTGCTGTTTGTCATATTAGTTGAGCGAATGGCAGTATCTGTAGAATGGCGATCGGCATTGTTGGTCGGGTTGCTAGGTGCTTTCACGACGTTCTCTACTTTTTCATTTGAAACATTGGCATTGTTCAATGCCGGCGCTCCAATAAAGGCATTAATTAATATCATGATGAGTGTCATGTTATGCCTACTAGCAACGTGGCTAGGGATGATGTTAGGGAGACAGTTATGAAGCGTATTGATGTCACCATGGTACGGGTTTATCTGGCCGAAGGTCGCAGTGACCTCAATAAAGTAGAGCAGTGGCTAAAAGATGAAGCCAATGTACGAGGTTACACAGTGTTTCGAGGTATTGAGGGTGTGGGTAGTGATGGTCAAAAACAGACAGCGTCGCTGTTAGACTTATCGTCAGCATTACCTATCGTCATAGAGTTTTTCGACACGCCTGGGCGCGTCAACAGCATATTAGATAATTTACAAAAATTGGTTAAAGCTGATCATATTGTCAGCTGGTCAGCCAGGTTAGGACATTGAGGTTCAGAAAAATAAGATGTTAGATCCAAAGTTATTAAGAAATGAGCCAATACAAGCGGCTGAATTATTAAGTCGTCGTGGTTTCGATCTTGATGTAAAACAGCTTGCTCAATTTGAGCAAGAGCGCAAGCAAGCGCAATCAGAGGCACAAAGTTACCAGACTGAGCGAAATAGTCGTTCAAAAATGATAGGAAAAGCCAAGGCAGCAGGTGAAGATATTGCCCCATTATTGGGCGAAATCGAAGATCTAGGTGCCAAACATAAACAAGCGGAAATGCGTTTAGCAGAAGTGTTAGAAAAAATTAATGCGTTTGCGCTTAATATACCGAATATTGCTCAAGAGGATGTGCCTCAAGGCAAGTCTGAAGATGACAATCAAGAAATATTAAAGTGGGGCGAATTACCACAATTTGATTTTGAAGCAAAAGATCATGTCGATTTAGGTGAAAGTCTTGGAATGGATTTTGAAACGGCAGCTAAAATTAGTGGTGCACGTTTTGTCACATTGCAAGGACCATTAGCAAAGCTACAACGTGCATTAACCCAATTCATGTTGGATATGCATACAGAAGAGCACGGCTATACCGAAACTTACGTACCTTACTTAGTGAATGCTGACTCTTTGCATGGAACAGGGCAGTTACCTAAGTTTGCTGACGATTTATTTGCTATTGAGGATGCGGGATTATATTTAATTCCAACAGCAGAAGTACCTGTGACTAATATCGTGCGTGACACGATCATTAATGCAGATAAGCTCCCACTCAAGTTCGTTGCTCATACGCCTTGTTTTCGTAGTGAGGCGGGCTCTCATGGTCGTGATGTTCGGGGACTAATTCGCCAACATCAATTTGAGAAAGTAGAGTTGGTACAGATAGTCAAACCGGAAGATTCAGCCCAAGCGCATGAGATGTTAACAGGTCATGCAGAGGCAATATTACAAGCCTTAAAGCTGCCTTATAGAAAAGTAATTTTATGTGCGGGAGATTTGGGGTTCTCATCTAGTAAAACTGTTGATTTAGAAGTCTGGTTACCTAGCCAACAAACTTATCGTGAAATATCATCATGTAGTAACTTCCATGACTTCCAATCCCGTCGACTACAAGCACGCTGGCGGAACCCTGATACAGGTAAACCAGAACTTGTTCATACGATAAATGGCTCGGGCTTGGCTGTCGGCCGTACTTTATTGGCTGTAATGGAAAATTATCAAAATGCCCAAGGTCAAGTTGTTATTCCTGACGCGTTAAAACCGTATATGGCCGGGCGAGAAATCATCGGTGGATGAGTTTTCTCTAATTCAGAAGGTCATTATTTGGGCTATTCCAGTCTTGTTTGCGGTTACCTTGCATGAGGTTGCACATGGTTGGGCTGCATTACAGTTTGGCGATCGCACAGCGCAAATGTTAGGTCGATTAACCTTAAATCCAATTAAACATATCGACCCGGTCGGTACAATTCTCGTCCCGGGCTTACTGGCGGCTACGACCGGCTTTGTTTTTGGTTGGGCTAAACCAGTGCCAGTGAATGCTCGCAATATGCGAAACGCTAAAACCAATATGGCCTGGGTTGCCTTAGCAGGTCCAATGGCCAATTTAAGCATGGCTTTATTCTGGTCATTAATCGTGGTCATCGGCTTATCTTATAGCCCCGCATTGGCCTATATGGGGTTAGCAGGTATTTTCATTAATACGATGTTGATATTGCTTAATTTATTGCCTTTGCCGCCACTTGATGGTGGCCGAATCCTAATTAGTGTATTGCCTGGACCGCTGTCCTGGCGAGTTAGCCGAGTTGAACCCTATGGTTTCATTATATTATTGGCGTTACTGTATTTTGGTATTGTAGGTGCCATATTATGGCCTTTTGTTTCAGGCTTCATTAACCTATTACCTATTCCATTGAATGCGGCTCAACTATTGAGTTTGCTTTTTTAATTTATGATTGATCGTAATAAGATCAGGAGAACATATTGGACACAGTAGCACTGCAGTCCCGCCGTATAGTTTCAGGCATGCGACCGACCGGACAGCTTCACCTTGGGCATTACCATGGTGTATTGAAAAACTGGATTAAATTACAGCATGAATTTGACTGTTTCTTTTTTGTAGCCGATTGGCATGCGTTAACGACGCATTATGATGATACGGGTATTATTGAAGAGAGTGTTTGGGAAATGGTGATAGATTGGATTGCAGCTGGGATAGAGCCATCAGCAGTCTCATTGTTTTTACAATCTAAAGTGCCGGAGCATGCGGAATTACATTTATTACTCTCGATGATAACGCCACTGTCATGGTTAGAACGGGTACCTACTTATAAAGATCAGCAGGAAAAGCTAAAAGAAAAAGATCTATCCAATTACGGTTTTTTAGGCTATCCCTTATTACAAAGCGCCGATATTTTAATTTATCGAGCAGGTCAGGTACCTGTCGGCGAAGATCAGGTTGTTCATGTTGAATTGACCCGTGAAGTTGCTAGACGGTTTAACCATCTCTATGGCCGTGAAAAAGACTTTGAAGAAAAAGCCGAAGCTGCGATTAAGAAAATGGGTAAGAAGAATGCCAAACTCTATAACCAGCTGCGTAAAGCGTATCAAGAGCAAGGTGATTTAGAAGCGCTAGATACGGCGAGAGCCTTATTAAAAGAGCAGCAAAACCTGACATTGGGTGATGCAGAGCGTTTGTTTGGTTTTCTTGAGGGAGGCGGTAAAGTCATTCTGCCAGAACCCAAAGCGTTGTTAACATCTGCAGCAAAAATGCCGGGTCTAGATGGCCAAAAGATGTCAAAATCCTACGGAAACACCATCGCTTTAAGAGAACCTGATGCCTCTTTAGCAGAAAAAATTAAGAAAATGCCGACAGATACCAATCGAGTTCGACGAACCGATCCAGGGAATCCTGATTTATGTCCTGTTTGGAAGTTACATGAAATTTATGCTACAGAAGATCAAAAAGAATGGGTACAGACAGGCTGTCGTAGTGCAGGTATCGGTTGTTTAGATTGTAAAGGACCACTAATTGATGCCGTCGCAGCTGAGATAAGACCAATTCGAGAACGTGCAGAGAATTTGAGTGAACATCCCGAAGAAGTTCGGCGTATTATTGAAGATGGCAACGAAGCAGCACGTGAAGTTGCACGAGATACTTTAGAAGAAGTCCGCTCAGCAATGGGCTTGAGCTACAAATAAACAGTATCCAGTTAAAATAGTTTAACGAGATACAATTAACTCGCCGGGAGGCGTTGATATGTCAGAAAGAATACAAAAAGTACTAGCAAGAGCAGGTTATGGTTCACGTCGACAAATTGAAACCTTAATTAAAGAAGGTAAAGTGTCCGTCAATGGCGATGTTGCTAAATTAGGCGACCAAGTTGATGTTGGTGATAATATGCGGCTTGATGGTAAAGCTGTATCGGCCAAACGCCTATGGCAACAGCCGCAACAAGTATTGCTATATAACAAACCCGTGGGTGAGGTTTGTACTCGCCGTGATCCTGAAGGCCGTAGAACAATTTTCGAGTCGTTACCGACGCCTGAGGAAGGACGTTGGGTCAGTGTAGGTCGCTTGGATATCAACACCAGTGGCTTGATTATTCTCACAACAGATGGTGAACTAGCCAATCGTTTGATGCATCCATCAAATGAAATGGATAGAGAATATGCGGTTCGTGTCCTGGGAGCGGTAAGCTCTGAAGTTATGCAAACATTGCGTGATGGCGTTGAATTAGAAGATGGTAAGGCCAAATTTAACGATATCCAAGAATCAGGCGGGGAAGGGGCAAACCATTGGTATCACGTCGTCATTCAGGAAGGACGTAATCGTGAAGTACGACGCTTATGGGAAAGCCAAGGTGTCCAAGTTAGTCGCCTAATGCGGGTGCGTTACGGACCGATCATTATCCCATCACAACTCAAAATGGGTCGTTGGGTGATGTTGGGAGGAGAAGACTTAGCTGCACTATATGAAGAAGTCGATTTAGTACCTAAAGTTGAAGCACCTGTAGGCCGTGCTCAACGGGAGAAAAAAGAACGACCATTGAAAGTCAAACCATCTACAGCAAGGCCTTTACGTAAAAAAAGTGGCGAAACGAAGAATAAGTCTAAACGTTCACCTCGAATTCGAGGTCACTAATATTTAATCAGGCTGAAATGGTATTGTTTCGGCCTGATTTTTTAGCTTGATACAAGGCTTTGTCAGCGCGATCAAAAAAAGCGGTGACATTTTCACCTTGTTCTAATTCAGAAACACCTAGGCTCACTGTAAAGCCAAAATTCCGCGTGCCATCATTACAATTTAATTGAGATGCACCGAGACGAACCCGTTCAGCAACAGAGTGGGCTGACTCTTTATCAGTGTTACTCAAAATCAAAGCAAATTCTTCTCCACCATAGCGAAAAGCAATGTCACTACGACGTAAGGTATCAATAATCGAATCTGCAAGCATTCGTAAAGCGATATCACCGCTACTATGCCCATATGCATCATTCACGGTCTTAAAGTGGTCAATATCCAAGATGACTAAGGATAAAGGTGTATGTTGGCGTTGGGCCAGATCAACTTCACGCGTCAAACTATTATCAAAAGCGGCGCGGTTATTTAGCCCTGTTAATTTATCTTGTAAGGCAGCTCGCTGGGCTTGTCTGTATAGCAAACAATTACGTAATGGGTAAACCAGTTTACATAAAAAATCTTCGACTAACTGTGTGTCGAATTCACTAAACTTTTTCCCCCACGTGAGTGTTAACTGGCCTAGCCAAACTGCATTCATTTCTAAGCGGTAAGTGCAGTTATGCTGACTACGCTTAGCCGTATTGATATCACATAAAACATCGCGGTGTTGATAGTGGAAGCTATCGAAAGCAATCATTTTTTTTAGCTCGTTTTGGAAGAGCTGAATTAAATCATCGAGTTCAAGTGTTGTTTGTAAGATAGCCGGAAGACGACTCAGAATTTCTTCTGATTGGTTTACATCAGGATCAGGCGTAGTAAATGCAACAGCATGACTGTGCTTACCGACTAATGATAATTTTGCCGTTTCTGTTTGATTTGCCATTAACTTTAATCCTTAAGTCCAATACTTTGAATGGATTAAAGCTAAAACTGTGCCAAGTCATATTTATTAAAATCAGTTGCTTAAGTTTGTGCGTCAGTGAATTGACGAGATGATTTTTAAGTTTTCATTAATGCCAAATAAGATGAAGTGGTGGCTTCAGGGAGTGGGAAATCGTTCGGGTTAAGTGCTGGAAATGCTCGACTTAATAACTGTGTCTGAACCTGCCCAGGGTCGATGCAGTGAACGCGAACTTGTCTTTCATTTTCGAACTCATCTTGTAACTGCTTAACTAAAGTTTCTATTGCGGCTTTACTAATACCATAGCCAGACCAGTATGCTTTGTCTTTATGTTGATCGGTTGTGAAGAGTATCGTAGCTTTTGCTTGTTGCTTCATCAGGGGTAAGCAAGCTTGAGTTAATAAGAATGGCGCAGTTAAATTAATATGGAGTGTCTCAGCCCAAGCCTTTGGATCTTGATGTTCAAAAGGAGCTAACTGACCGAGTGTAGCAGCACAATGAACGAGGACATCTAGGCGGCCAAAGTGAGATTCAATTGTCGAAACTAAGTCAACATAATCATTAACTCCAGCGCCTTTTAAGTCGAGTGGATAGATAGCCGGTTTTGTATAATGCGGATAAATAGCGTCATAAGTTGCTTCGAGGTTCGGTAGATCTTTATCTAATAAAATGAGAGTAGCCCCCTCGATAGCGCAGGCCTTGGCAACAGCAGCGCCAACCCCATTTGCAGCGCCAGTCACTAAAATAACCTGTTCAGAGAGCGTTGCTTCATTCATAATTATTTATGGTCAGGATCGGATAAGGATTTAAACTGCGTTTTCTCATTAAACTTCACCCCTGCAGGGCTATCTTCTTGTGTGCGTTGGGATTGTGGCAAGCCTTTCCCAGACAAGCTATCTGTAGTCTCTGACCCTTCGTTACTACAAGCACTTAACAAAATAAAAAAAGTGAAGCCAAAAGGGATTAACAAGCGCGTCATAAGATTTTAAAGCTAAGTGGAAGTTAAGTGAGAAAGGAGCAATTGGGCACAATGCTCTCCATTACGGATTGCACCCTCCAATGTTGCGGGAAAATCATTCGCAATATAATCGCCCGTTAACCATAAACCGGGAACAGCTGTCGCACATTCGGGCCGGTTGCGGTGGTTTTCGACTGTACATTCAAACGTTGCCCGTTTTTCTCGAATGACAAACCCTTCCTCAGCCTTTGCAGGAAAATCAGGTAATAATTGATGTATCTCATCGCAAACATGCGCTACAAGGGCTTCTTTCGATAGCTTTTCATGTGGCCCATCTGAGCTAATAACGACAGCAATCATGCCAGGATGTTGCAGGCTACGATCAAACAACCAATGACTCATCGTACCTGTCATTCCGAGCAAAGGTTTGGGTAAGCGAACATGGTCTGGGTATTGTAAATAGACGGTTGTAATTGGCATCTGGCTAGGACGAGGAAATCGCAAATGGGCCGTCAATAATTGGGCTGTTTGATCAGGCCCTGTGGCAAGAATAATATTCTCACTGTCAATGAAATCACCATTGGTTGTGATTGCACCACTGATCTGACCTTCTTCCACGACGATTTCTGCAATGCGGGTTTGTTTAGTGATTCTGCCGCCTTGCTGTTGAATGTAATCGGCAGCAGCTTGAGGGAATAAAGAGCCCAGCGGAATTTTAGGAATTAACAAATCCGCGGTGGGTTCATCTCTACCTAAACTATCTCGTAATACAATAGCCAAAACTTGGGCCGACGCCTTTGCTACTTGTGTATTGAGCGTCGCAAGGCAAAGCGGCTCCCAGAGTTGCTCAATAAGACGTTCAGGTTGATTAGCGCGTTGTAACCAAGCCAAAACAGTCATATCATCTTCTGATAATAAACGCGGAATATCTTTTTGTAGTGTAACTAAACTTTTTAAGCTGTTGATCCCTGCACTTTTGACTAAATTCCAAGCCAGAGACCAGGGCCAAGGCAAACGGCTTTGTCCTGACAAATGTAAAGTCGAGTAACTCGGGTTATGCATTGAAATATCGATGGGCAAACGGTTAAATGCGTGTTCTGGGTCAATCCCAATTAAGGCCATCATCGCTAACATATGATCATAAGCCCCGATCATAATATGCTGGCCGTTATCAACCATTTTTCCTTGCCAAGTGACGTTGCGAGCTCGCCCACCAAACTGTTTGGCTGATTCGACTAAGTGAACAGAGTGACCTTGTTCAATCAGTGAAACTGCTGCCGCCAGTCCACTCCAACCACCGCCGATAACAAGTGTAGTCATGCTGCTTTCCCCCGCCATCGCCGTTGTTCACGTGCAGTTGTCCAGGCAATCCAAAATTTACGCAATGGCGTTAAAGAGACGCGATGTTGCATAACTTGGAAGCTATCATCTGCTATTTCCTTCAAAGTTGCTTGGTAAATCTGAGCAATAATTAAGCCGGTTCGCTGTTGGTAGCGATCACAGTCGGGCAATATTGCCATGGCTTTCTGGTAATATTGCTGGGCGCGCTCAGCCTGAAATTGCAGTAAGCTAACAAGTTCGGGACTGCCTTCTAAAGCTAAAATAGTATCCACGTCAACACCAAAGCGACTTAACTCATCTTGTGGTAAATAGAGTCGGCCCCGTTCAGCATCTTCTCGCACATCGCGAATAATATTGGTCAACTGTAAGGCCATACCCAAGTTTTCTGCATAGCGTAAAGTCGCACGCTCTTCATAACCAAATATTTCAGCTGATAATAAACCAACAGTGCTAGCAACGCGATGACAGTACAATGTCAGCTGTGTGAAGTCAGGGTAACTAAATTGGGTTAAATCCATCGTCATACCATCAATAATTTCGATTAAATATTCTTGATGTAAGTCGAAATGGGAAATTGCCGTAGTTAAGGCTTTACCGATAGGGTGTGTTGCTTTGTTATCGTATACACGTGCTATTTCCTGTCGCCACCAATCTAATTTCGCACGGGCAATGTCTTCTTCATGGACCTCATCAACAATATCATCGACTTCGCGACAAAAAGCATATAAAGCGGTAATGGCTTGGCGTTGCTGTTCCGACAAAAATAAAAAACTGTAGTAAAAGCTGGAGCCACTTTTTGCTGTTTTATTCTGGCAGTACTCATCGGGGCTCATCGTTGCAGTCTTTTCACTATTTGCCCCTGCATGATATGGCTTTCGATAATTTCATCAATATCAGTCGAGTTTTTATATTGGTACCAAACACCTTCTGGATAGACCACTAACATAGGTCCAAGTGCGCAGCGATTGAGGCAGCCTGAGTTATTAATACGAACTTTCTTGAGTTTGAGCTCTTTAACGCGTTGCTTGGCATAATTGCGAAGCGACATCGCACCATGCTCTTGGCAATGTGCCTTATCTTCACGCTCATGCGTACAGAAAAATAAATGGTACTGGTAAAAATCTGACATAAACTTTAAGTAACCAAACAATCCAAGTAGTCGATCCAAACTTTTTTTATTCTAACCCTAATAGTGACGTTCAACAGAAAAATCCGCCAAAGATAACAAGGCTTCTTTATAAACTGAATCAGGCAAAATAGACAAGGCAGATTTCGCTTGCTCGGCCTCTTTTAACGCCGCTTGGGATGTATAGCGGATGGCACTTGTTTCATTGAGAATTGTAATAATATCATCAATACGATCGCGCTCACCGTGTTCAATCGCATGGCGAATCACCTCTTTTTGCGTGTCATTGCCGTGCTGCATAGCGTAGATCAAAGGTAGCGTCGGCTTGCCTTCTGCTAAATCATCACCAATATTCTTGCCAATCGTATCGCTTGATTCACTGTAATCTAATAAGTCATCGATTAACTGAAAGGCGCTACCTAAATGCATGGCGTACATGGCCATGGCCTGTTCGGTCTCGGTATCTGAGCCGCTAATAACAGCGCCCAGCTGACCAGCAGCTTCAAAGAGTTTTGCCGTTTTATGATGGATTACTTCTAGATAGGCGGCTTCACTGGTGTCAGGGTCATTACAATTGAGCAACTGTAATACCTCACCTTCAGCAATAATGTTAGTTGTATGAGATAAAATCTTCATCAACGGCATAGAGTTCATCTCAACCATCATTTCAAATGAGCGAGTGTAGAGAAAGTCACCGACCAATACACTAGCTTCATTCCCCCAAAGATTGTTAGCTGTTTCTTTTCCTCGCCGCATGTCTGATCCGTCGACAACATCGTCATGCAGTAAGGTTGCAGTATGAATAAATTCGATGATGGTCGCGAGGTTGGCATGTTGTTCGCTTTGATAACCACAGGCACGGGCACTTAAAATCGCCAATGCTGGCCGCAAACGTTTGCCGCCACTATTGATAATGTAATGTCCTAGCTGATTAATTAAAACAACATCAGACTGCAGTCTCGCATGAATCATCGCGTCGACAGCTGCCATATCGTCTTCTATTAGGGTATAGATGGATTGGATATCCACGGAGCTCAAATCTGCCTATAATAGTGGTCTGGAATTGACGTTACTTTCTCATGCAAGACAGCAGATCGCAAATATTTTGATTAAGGTTTGATCTATCTCATGAAAGACGCTAAAATTGCCGGTCTTTTGTTGGGTCATCCAGCAATAACTTAATTTTTGGAGACAGCGATGTACGCTATTGTCGCGACGGGCGGAAAACAATACCGAGTTAAAGAGGGCGAGAAGCTCCGTGTTGAGAAGTTGTCAGCTGAAGCCGGTGAAACAATTGAACTTGATAAAGTCTTAATGGTTGGTGAAGGTGATGATGTCAAAATTGGCGCACCTTACTTAGAAGGCGCGAAAGTCACAGCAACAGTTGCTGCTAATGGCCGCGCTGCTAAAGTTAAAATCATCAAATTCAATCGTCGGAAGCACTATCGTAAACAGATGGGGCATCGTCAGTCTTTCACAGAAATCGAAATCACAGGCATCTCAGCCTAAGATTATACGTTACAAGAGGATTTAGAGATGGCTCATAAGAAAGCAGGTGGTAGTACTAGAAACGGACGCGACTCGGAATCGAAACGTCTTGGCGTAAAACGTTACGGTGGCGAAGCTGTTGATGGCGGTAATATTTTAATTCGTCAACGCGGTACACGTTACCACGCAGGTCTGAATGTTGGTCTTGGTAAAGATCACACATTATTTGCAAAAGCAGCAGGTCGTGTTCTTTTTGAAAAGAAAGGCCCGAAAAACCGCATGTTCGTAAGCGTTGTTGCTGACTAAAGAATTTGGTTAGCCCCAACAGAGGGCAAACTATTAAAAGAGCCCTGCTGATGCGGGGCTTTTTTGTTTCTGGACTTTACAATTAAAAATGACTATTTTGAGTCATAGAATGAACAATGGTTGAATGCAATGAAATTTGTTGATGAAGCGAAAATAACCGTTAGTGCAGGCGGCGGTGGTAATGGCTGTTTAAGCTTTCGCCGCGAAAAGTACATTCCTTTCGGAGGCCCAGATGGGGGTGACGGCGGTGATGGAGGCGATCTGTATTTAGAAGCTGACGAACAAGTGAACACATTGATCGATTTTCGTTATAAGCGACATTTTAAAGCAGAGAGAGGCGAGCATGGCCGAGGCAAGCTCTGTAGCGGTGCTGCAGGTGAGGATCTTGTTGTTAAAGTACCCATCGGCACTGAAGCA
Source organism: Piscirickettsiaceae bacterium (assembly GCA_018646825.1). Classification (GTDB taxonomy): domain Bacteria; phylum Pseudomonadota; class Gammaproteobacteria; order Nitrosococcales; family Methylophagaceae. The sequence continues at coordinate 8,395 of JABGUA010000195.1, read as the reverse complement.
TGGGACGATGATACTGATGAATTAATTGGTGATTTAACCAAGTCTGGAGACCGGTTATTAGTCGCAAAAGGCGGCTGGCATGGCTTGGGTAATGCCCGTTATAAGTCGAGTACTAATCGTGCGCCTAGACAAACATCTGATGGCACGCCTGGTGAAGAACGCCGGCTACGATTGGAAATGAAATTGCTAGCAGATGTTGGCCTACTCGGTTTACCAAATGCTGGGAAGTCCACTTTTATTCGTCAAGTTTCGGCAGCCCAGCCTAAAGTAGCTGACTATCCTTTCACTACCATGTACCCAAATCTCGGCGTTGTGACAATGAAAGATGTGCGCAACTTGGTTATTGCCGATGTACCTGGTCTGGTAGAAGGTGCGGCAGATGGAGCAGGGTTAGGCATTCAGTTTCTAAGACATTTGACGCGGACTCGTTTGTTATTACATATGGTGGACATGGCGCCGCTTGATGCAAAACAAGACCCAGTTGAATCTGTCGAAATAATCAATCGCGAACTGAAAAATTACAGTGAAGCACTAGGAAAACAAGATCAATGGTTAGTCCTAAATAAAATGGATTTAATCCCAGAAGATATTCGTGAAGAGTTTTGCCAAGAAGTACTCGGCAGATTGAATTGGCCAGGCCGTGTTTATCGCGTTAGTGGCCATTCAGGCGAGGGCTGTGATGCTTTATGTAAAGACATTATGGACTATATTTATGATCTTAAAGAGGCAGAAAAAGCCGCTTTGATTCAACAAAAACTAGATGCACATAAAGCGGCATCAATAGAGGAATAACCGTGACAAACACCCACCAACAGCTTGTCGATACAAAACGTTGGGTCATCAAGATTGGTAGTGCTCTCTTAACGCGCGCGGGTGAAGGGTTAGATCTCGAGCGTGTAAAATGGCTAAGCGGAGAAATAGCCAAACTGCGGGCACAAGGCAAAGAAATTGTACTTGTCACATCGGGTTCAGTTGCCGCTGGCATGCAACAGCTTGGCTGGAATAAGCGTCCTCATGCACTCCATTTATTACAATCAGCTGCCAGCGTCGGGCAAATGGGTTTAATTCAAGCTTATGCGTCAGCGTGTAAGCAACATGACATCCATACGGCACAAATTCTACTAACACATGCTGATCTATCTGATCGCAGCCGTTACCTCAATGCCCGGAGTACCTTGAGCAGTTTGTTAGAGCTCAATGTGCTGCCAGTGGTCAATGAGAATGATACCATCGCGACAGAAGAAATCCGTTTCGGTGATAACGATACCTTAGCAGCGATGACGGCGAATCTAGTCGAGGCTGATGTACTGGTGATTCTGACAGACCAAAATGGCCTATTTGAATCTGACCCACGCCAGAATCCAAAAGCAAAGTTAATTAATACTTCTGCAGCCAATAACAGCGAGTTAGACGCCATGGCAGGCGAAAGCAAAGGCGAACTAGGTCGTGGGGGTATGGCGACCAAGCTATTAGCTGCACGCCGTGCTGCACGTTCAGGTGCCGCTACGGTGATCCTCTCTGGCAAACAGGCAGACAATTTACAAAGACTATCCAATGGTGAAACGGTAGGCACATTGTTATGGGCTGATAACGAGCCTATGACAGCACGTCAGCAGTGGCTTGTAGGACATTTAAAACCAAACGGCTATATCACATTAGATGAGGGTGCTGTCGATGTCGTAAGACAACAAGGGAAGAGCATTCTGTCAGTTGGAATTAAACAAGTTCAAGGCCAATTCACCCGCGGCGAGCTTGTGATTTGTCATGATCTATCAGGTCATGAAGTGGCCCGTGGTCTAGTAAATTACAATGCTGATGAAGCCAGAAAAATCATGGGCAGAGTAAGTAATGACATTGAAGCAATTCTAGGCTATGTCGATGAGCCAGAGCTGATTCATCGTGATAATTTGGTTATAACAGGTTAAAGCCTAAAAATTAAGCGATGTTAAAAGCCTGCTTTTTATCAAAGTAAATGACGATAGCAATTGCAAAAAGCACAACCGGGATACAAATCAGGTTCATAATGTGCCAGCCTAGTGTCGCTTCTAACCAGCCTGAAGCGAGTGCAGAAAATGTCACCATGCTAAAAATTAAGAACTCATTAGCAGCCTGTGCTTTTGGTTTCTCGGCTTCGGAGTAAGCGCCAGTAACTAAGTGCGTGGCACTGACGAACATAAAATTCCAGCCAAGGCCTAATAAGAATAAAGAAACAGAAAAGTGCAGTTCAGATTGGCCATTGAGATTAATGCCAATACAGGCCAACATTATGAAGGCGCCAATTATCAAGATACGGATAGTGCCAAAACGCTTGATTAAGTCACCAGTAAAGAAGCCTGGTAAAAACATGCCAAGGGCATGTAACTCAATGACAAAAGCTGATGAGTTAAAGTGGTAGCCGTGATGATGCATCGCCAAAGGGGTTGCCGTCATTAATAAATTCATCACAACATAGCTGACCATCGCTGCGACGACAGAAACAAGGAAAATGGGCTGTAGAATAATGTCGATGACCGGCCGTGTGACTACATCAGGGGCGTGAATCACTCGAGGTGGAAATTCAACAATAGCCAAGACCAACATGGCGGCAATATAAAGGACGAGTAATCCCCAAAAAGCACCGACAAAAGGAGTACCTTCAACCAAATCTTGACTGAAAATAGCCAAGTTAGGCCCAGCAATGGCCGCTAAGACACCACCTGCCATAATGATCGAAATGGCTTTGGCACGATAAGATTTTTCGCACATTTCAACAGCCGCAAAGCGGTAGAGTGTGCCAAAGCCAATACCAATTCCTAAAAAGAAAGTCCCAACACAAAATAGCCAAAACGAGGCAGAATAGAGGGCCTGAATACACAAGATAGCACCCACAATACCAAGCGCATTGCCCAGATAAAAACCGTTCTTTCGGCCAATTTTATCCATGATCAATGAGGCTGGGATAGTCGCACACATTAAGCCAATAAATTGGAATGCAACGGGTAAAGTAACCCAGGTAGGGTCGGGGGAAAGGGATTGGCCAATTAACGCTGTGACCGCAACCAGCAACACATTGCCTGTGCTGAGTAATGCTTTACAGAAAGAGAGAGCTAGAACACCAAAATTCATAAAAGTCATAACCGTGAATAAGAGGGGCGGTGAAACAAATTGGCTACAGGGGATTCACTGGAAAAAGCAGGCATAAAAAAACCGACATGCCGTCGGTTTTTTACTAAAACAGATGGGCGGAACTATTAAAGTGCGCGAACTGCTTTATTTAAACGGCTTTTACTACGTGCAGCAGCGTTACTATGAATAAGCCCCTTACGTGCCATACGGTCTAGAGCAGGAACAGCAGCTTGATATGCGGCAGTTGCTTGCGCTTTATCACCAGCTTCAATCGCTTTCTGAAGTGCTTTAACAGTTGTACGCATTGCTGAACGTTGACTTGCGTTACGTTGGCGGCTATCTTCCGCTTGACGAGCGCGTTTTTTTGCTTGTGCTGAGTTGGCCAAAGTGTTTCTCCTGAAAACCAGCTATATACTTAAAGAACAGAGCATTATCCTGATTTAGGTCTACTTTGTAAAGACCTAATTTCAATGAGTCTCAAAGCACGCTGAAGGTAGCTGTAGTAAAGGAAACCAGAACAAGAGAGGACAAACGTTTGCTGTTATTCCTTGGTATGATAACCGACATTAGTCAATTTTAGGGTAAAACAATGAAAATTGTGACAGCCAATGTCAATGGTATTCGTGCGGCAGGAAGGAAAGGTTTTTTTGATTGGGTAGCAAAAACACAGGCTTATGTTGTTTGTATTCAAGAAACGAAAGCCCAAATCGATCAGCTTGCCGATGAACTATATCACCCCAAGGGCTATCACTGTTTTTATCATGATGCACAAAAGAAAGGGTACAGCGGTGTGGCACTGTACTGCCAAGACAAGCCAGACGAAGTGGTTCTAGGTATGGGCAACGAAGAGTTTGATTCAGAAGGACGTTATATCGAAGCAAAATTTGGTAATTTGAGCGTTATTTCTCTTTATATGCCATCAGGATCATCAAAAGAAGAGCGCCAACAATTAAAATATCGCTGCATGGACCATATGATGGCCAAACTCGTAGAGATGAAGGAGTCTGGTCGGGATTATATTGTCTGTGGCGATTGGAATATCGCGCATAAAAATCAAGACATTCGAAATTGGAAAGGTAATTTAAAGAACTCTGGTTTTTTACCTGAAGAACGTGCTTGGCTTGACGAATTGTTCGATGAGGCTGGTTTCGTCGATGCATTTCGAGAAATTGAACAAGAGGAGCATCAGTACACATGGTGGTCAAACCGAGGACAAGCGCGAGCAAATAACGTTGGTTGGCGGATCGATTACCACATCTTATCGCCAAACTTAAAAGGCAGCGTACAGTCCACGGAAATTTATCGTGAACAAAGTTTTTCTGATCATGCACCACTAATTATCAATTATGACTACGCTACCCCTGGAAAATGACCAACGATAGCCAGACTAAAAGTTGGACTGAGAGCGCCAAAGCATTTTGCCACCCAAGAGTGGTGACAATGCTTTTTTTGGGTATCTCCGCGGGCATACCAATCTTATTAATATTTTCCTCATTGAGCTTGTGGTTACGTGAGGCGGGTGTTGAGCGTGCCGCGGTAACTTATTTTAGTTGGGCGGCATTAGGATATTCATTCAAGTTTGTATGGGCACCGCTCGTTGACAAATTGGCCATTCCATTCTTAACGAAATGGCTTGGTCGACGACGCGCTTGGCTCTTATTGTCACAGCTTATGATCATCGCATCGATTAGCTTAATGGCGTCGATCGATCCTGCAACAGATACATTAACAGCAATGGCTTGGGCAGCGGTTTTTCTTGGTTTTTCAGCTGCAACACAAGATATTGTTATTGATGCATATCGGATTGAATCGGCAGAAATCGATTTACAACCTTTAATGGCATCAAGCTATATCGCGGGTTACCGGGTGGGTATGTTATTAGCCGGAGCTGGTGCCTTGTATTTAGCAAGCTACTTAGGCTCGACAAAAGATGTGTATAACTACCAAGCTTGGCAAGTGACTTATTTCATCATGGCATCAGTCATGCTAATTGGCGTGATAACGACATTGATTATTGAAGAACCTGATGAAAAACAAAATGACCAATTGGTGCATTCCCAGCAAGACTACCTGTCTTTTTTACTTTTGTTTGTATTCTGTGTAGCAGGCTTTATTGCTGCTTTTTACTATAGTGTGGAGTTGTCTCAAGTAGCAAAATTAACACTGAACGAGTGGCTTGCTAATAAAAAACTAGCGAGTTTTTTAGTTGAATTATGCCGCCTTAGTCTGGCACTTAGTTTTGTGGCAATCATCGCGAAAGGGTTGATAAACTTGGGCGTAGTAAAGCAGCAACAAGTTGCACAAACTTATATCGCCCCGATAAGAGATTTTTTTCAACGTTACGGCTTATCACTTGCCTTATTATTATTAGCGTTAATAGGCTTATATCGCATTTCAGATATTGTACTGGGTGTTATTTCAAACGTATTTTACCAAGACTTAGGTTTTAGTAAGCCAGTCATTGCAAGTGTAGTAAAAAGTTTTGGATTAGCGATGACAATCATGGGTGGTTTTTTGGGCGGCTTATTGGCTATTCGTTTTGGCGTGATGCGGATTTTATTTTTAGGTGCCGTATTATCAGCACTGACTAATTTATTGTTTATGTTCTTGGCACAAATGGGCCAGGACATCACCATGTTGTATATTGTGATTGCAGCAGATAATTTATCGGCTGGATTAGCCAGTGCTGCCTTTATTGCCTTTTTATCAAGCTTAACTAATATTTCATTTACAGCTATGCAATATGCCATTTTCAGTTCCTTGATGACATTATTACCAAAAGTATTAGGTGGTTACTCAGGCTCTATAGTTGAAAGTATGGGTTATGAACAGTTCTTCTTAATCACGGCATTGATGGGATTGCCTGTTTTATTATTAATTGTGCTGGCTAATAAATACCTTGTGTTTAAAGGCCATTCATAATGGGCCGATTATGGATTGTTGGCTTTATGATCTTCGTATTGTGGAAATTAACAGGTGGCAGTGACGAAGTCGTATTAGGCCCAGGAATAAAAGCACATGAAGCACCAATGCAACAAGAGATTAAGCAAGCAGAACCATTTGAGTTCAAGGGCCATAAAATAACGCCATTAGCAGACTTTGCACTGCAGGCGAAAGTTTTAGCGAAAGAAAATTATCATTTAGGACAAGAAAGCGAATTATCGCCTGTCGATTTAGCTTTAGGCTGGGGAGAGATGTCTGATCAGGCTATCATTGATAAGATACAGTTTTCGCAGTCTGGTCGCTGGTACCGCTGGTCTGTAGAGACCTTTCCGATCCCACGCCGTGCAATAGAAACGCAAAGCGCCAACATGCATATGGTGCCATCTGAAGACCATATAATGGATAAACTAGACATTGTAAAAGAAGGACAGGTTATTGCCCTGAAAGGGTTTTTAATCAGGGTCGATGCAAACGAGGAGGAATGGCACTGGCAGAGTTCGTTAACACGCGAAGACACCGGTGGTGGTGCCTGCGAGTTAATCTATTTAACGGATTTTCAGATAGTTGAATAAAGGTCTAATTTGAAAATACCTGTTGTTACAAAGCGTCATTTTGTGCTGTATATTGGTTTTGCACTGGACGAACAATAACTTTCATCGTTTCTAAGTCTCTTTCGACAATATAATGTGTGCGAATCAAATCTGATTCTAAGACATCTTGTTTTCCTAAACGTATTTTAGCTTCGACATAACTCTCAACATCAGTATACGTAGTCAAAAATTCTGCTTCTGCAGAAGCTACAAAAGGTGTCGTCATAAGTAGTGCAATAAGTAGTATCTTCTTGGATAACATCATTGTCTCCTTCCCATCAGTGGAATTTAGCGATAAAACCAATCTAATGCGAAGTGTGAACTAGATCAAGTTTTTAATAGATCTATTGACCAAGAAGCTAAGGGTAACTACGTGTTTTTTGTTGCAAAAATGTGACAAACTTTAAGTGGCTGACTTAAAACGGAATATCATCATCCAAGTAATCGGCTCCACCGGAAGGTGCGCCATAATCCGGTCCAGCAGAAGGTGATGCAGGTTGTGGAGATGCTGGGCCTCTTGGTTTTTGAGGGGCAGATTGGTCGTAACCTGTGCTGCTACCACCAGCCCCGGTTCCACCACCGCCTAACATTGTCATGCTGTCGCCCATAATTTCAGTTGAGTAGCGATCTTGACCACTTTGATCTTGCCATTTATTAGTACGAATGCGACCTTCGATATAGACTTGAGATCCTTTGTGTAAATATTGTTGGGCTACTTCTCCTAAGCGATTTTGTAATACCACTCGATGCCACTCAGTCCGCTCTTTACGCTCACCCGTTTGTTTGTCTTTCCATGATTCTGATGTGGCTAAACGTAAATTACAAATAGAGCCACCATTAGGGAAAGAACGACTTTCTGGTTCTGCGCCGAGTCGTCCAACAAGAATCACTTTATTCACTGACATGGTTTGCTCCTGAATTTGATATTAAGGTTATGAGGGTATTCTACGATGATGAAACACGAAAAGCATCTAGTTCATCGAGATTGAGTTCTTCGGGTGCGTATTTGACATAGGCGACTTGCTCACTGGCCACAATCATGGTGTCGACAACACCATCAATTGCGTTCAATTGCATTGCAACCTCATCGGCATTGACTTCAGTCAACGTAGGTAGTTCAAGAATTTTAGTTGATAAATGGCGGGGTTGGTTCATAGGGAAAACAAAAAATAACCAGACTACGGTAATGATCGCACCTGCTATAAAAACGCCAGTGACACCAAATTGCCCGTATAAAAACCCGCCGGTAGCGCCACCAATAAAAGCACCCAAGAATTGTGCGGTGGAATAAATTCCCAATGCCGTCCCTTTATTTTCAAGCGGACTGAGCTTCGACATCATTGATGGCAGACTTGCCTCGAGAATATTAAAGGCGGTAAAGAATAACCACAATCCGATTAAAATACCTGTGACTGAGCTGGCGAAAAAAGCCCAAACTAGTTGTACTAAACCTAAGACAATGACCGAACCAATAAAGACCGGCTTCATCTTACGCCGTTTTTCAGCAATAATAATGAATGGCACCATCGCAATAAAGGCCAATATTAGAACAGGTAAGTAAGCCATCGCGTGTTCACTTTTCGCTAAACCAGCTTGTTCAAATAAAGTGATAGGTAGGGCAAAAAAACTGGTCGTTAGCAATAAATGTAACATCATGATACTGAGCACTAATCGCATAATATCGGGGTTACGGAGTACTTTAATAAATTGTTTTGGGGCTGGCTCCATGTCTCGGTGTGTAGTAGAGCGCACGGGTG
>JABGUA010000192.1 GCA_018646825.1 Piscirickettsiaceae bacterium | reverse complement strand
ATTATCAGTGAAATCAACAACCGCGTACCCCTCTTTCTTAAGGCTTTCAAATAAAACATCTCGCTCAGCACGGCCACCATCAGTCCGTAAACCAACAAAAACCTGGGCATCTGAATCATCAGCATAACGATAATTAAACTCCGTCACACTTCGTCCCGCTAGAGCCTGACAAAATGCCTGAAAACTACCCGGCGTCTCTGCAATCGTCGCCGCAAACAACACCTCACGCTTTTCACCTAGATCAGCACGCTCAGCGATATGACGCAGTCGGTCAAAGTTTACATTCGCCCCACTATTTATTACAGCAAACTGTTGATCTTGGATGTTTTCACGCTCAATATACTTTTTAACACCCGCCACAGCCAAAGCGCCCGATGGCTCAGCAATCGATCGAGTATCATCAAAAATATCCATAATTGCTGCACAAATTTCGTCGCTATCGACCAAAATCACTTCATCGACCGTTTCACGCGCAATGCGAAAATTCTCTTTGCCGACTTGTCTCACTGCTGTTCCATCTGCAAATAAACCGACTTGATCTAATATAATCCGCTCATCAGCCAATAAGGCGTCATGCAAACTAGCCGCATCCACTGGTTCAACACCAATCACTTTAACTTCTGGCCAGAACGTTTTGATATACGCAGCCATACCCGCAATCAAGCCTCCGCCACCCACAGGAATAAAAACAGCATCGAAAGGGTCAGTGTGTTGACGAATAATCTCCATTGCGATTGTTCCTTGGCCGGCAATAACTTCGGGATCGTCATAAGGGTGAATAAAAACTCGGCCTTGTTCTTTAGCAATACCTAAAGCATGATCACACGCTTCATCATAACTATCACCATAAAGCACAATTTCAGCACCAAAACTCCGTACTGCTTCCACTTTAATCGGAGGGGTTGTTGTTGGCATGACAATCAAAGCCGAAATACCTAGCTTTTCCGCTGCTAATGCGACGCCTTGTGCGTGGTTTCCTGCCGAAGCCGCCACCACACCTTGTTCTCGCTCAAGCTCGCTCAAATAACACATCCGGTTATAGGCACCGCGTAATTTAAACGAGAATATGGGTTGTAAGTCTTCGCGCTTCAACCAGATAGCATTATTCAAGCGACGAGATAACCGAGGCATTTCCTCCAAGGGCGACTCGATTGCCACATCATAAACCCGAGCTTTCAAGATTTTTTCTACATATTCAGTCAGCATGACAAAGTGATTTTCTAATCCAAGAGAGTAATTGTTCAATTCATTTATGCTTACGTTACCATTACCCGCAATTTATCTCTATAATTGGCTAGATAAAATCAATATAAGTAATTTCAAACATAAGGAAGAACGCAATGACTGCCGATGAACTTAAGAAACAAGCCGCTTATGCCGCACTTGATCACATTACCACTGGTGGCATTATCGGTGTTGGTACGGGCTCAACAGTCAACCACTTTATCGATGCACTCGCGACAATAAAGCATAAAATTGATGGTGCTGTTTCAAGCTCAATCGTATCAACCAAACGGCTAGAAGCACATGGTATTGAGGTCTTCGATTTGAACCAAACTGGCACCATTGCAAGTTATGTTGATGGTGCTGATGAATCAAATCAATTCTTACAATTAATCAAAGGTGGTGGTGGTGCGTTAACGCGTGAAAAAATCATTGCCGCCGCCAGTGAAAAGTTTGTTTGTATTGCCGATAGCAGTAAACTAGTCGACGTATTGGGTAACTTTCCATTGCCCGTCGAAGTTGTACCTATGTCTCGTAGCTATGTGGCTCGGGAAATTGTAAAAATGGGTGGCCAACCCGTCTACCGTGAAGGTTTTATCACTGATAATAGCAATGTCATTCTCGATGTTCACGGTCTCACTATCATGGAGCCTATCGCGCTTGAAAAGGCATTAAACAATATTGTAGGTGTCGTAACTAACGGCTTATTTGCAATGCGTCCTGCTGATGTATTATTACTCGGCAGTGAAGACGGCACGCAAGTCGTTAACGCTAAATAATTCAACTACTCTCCCCTTTGATTCATCAAAAGGGAGAGTAAATTTTACTTACCTAATGTTTAAACCACTCAGTGTCTATATCGGCCTACGCTATACCCGCGCAAAGCGCCGTAACCATTTCATCTCCTTTATTTCACTCACTTCAATGCTGGGTGTCGCATTAGGCGTTGCAGCCTTGATCACCGTTTTGTCTGTGATGAATGGCTTCGAGAAAGAACTGCGTGAGCGCATTCTCGGCATGACCTCGCATGCCTTTATCACTGAGCGTTCTGGCGCCTTAACAGATTGGCCAGCATTGCAGACCCAAATACAGAACCAACCACATGTTCTCGACTCTGCTCCATTTGTCGAAGGACAGGCCATGTTAAGTCAAGGCAGCCGTGTCAGAGGGACATTAGTCCGTGGCGTCAATCCAGCACTTGAACCCAAAGTGTCGACCATTGGTGAAAAGATAACCCAAGGCCGTTTTGACAGCTTACAACCCGGCAGTTTCGGCGTTATCCTCGGCCACGATCTGGCTAGAGCCATGGACGTCAGAGTCGGCGATAAAATCACATTAATTACACCCCACGTTAGCCCAACGCCAGCTGGAGTTATTCCAAGATTAAAACGACTCAATGTTGTGGGTATTTTTGAAATTGGCATGTATGAATACGACAGCGCACTTGCCCTGCTGAATATAGAAGATGCTGCTAAATTGTTCCGTATTCCCAATCAAGTCACCGGTTT
>JABGUA010000130.1 GCA_018646825.1 Piscirickettsiaceae bacterium | reverse complement strand
TTTTGTAAAGCGTTCAACGCTAAGACACAAAGCATGGAATCAGGGTTACCTGTACCTGTTGTCATTACCGTATTCAATGATAAGAGCTTCACATTCATCACTAAAACACCACCTGCAGCAGTCTTATTGCTAAAAGCAGCGGGTCTTAAGAGTGGTAGTGGTACCCCAAATACTGTGAAAGTTGGCAAAGTAAACCGTGCGCAATTAGAAGAAATTGCCACTGTAAAAATGCCAGACTTATCTGCAAACGATATGGACGCAGCAGTGAAAACAATCGCCGGTACTGCTCGCAGCATGGGCTTAGACGTAGAGGGTGCAGAATAATGGCTAAAGTCGGAAAAAGAACGCGTGCTTTCCGTGAAAAATTGGAAGAAGGCAAGCTATACGAAATTGATCAAGCATTAACCTTTGTTAAAGACAATGCATCAGCAAAATTTGTTGAATCAATTGATGTAGCAATTAACTTGGGTGTTGACCCACGTAAATCTGATCAAGTAGTCCGTAGCTCAACCGTTTTACCAAACGGTACAGGTAAAACAGTACGTGTTGCTGTATTTGCTCAGGGTGCTAATGCCGATGCTGCTAAAGAAGCAGGAGCCGATATCGTTGGTTTCGAAGACTTAGCGGAATCAATCAAAGCGGGCAACATGGATTTTGATGTTGTTATCGCTTCACCAGATGCGATGCGAATTGTAGGTACTTTAGGTCAAGTTTTGGGCCCGCGTGGTTTAATGCCTAACCCTAAAGTCGGTACTGTGACACCAAATGTTGCTGAAGCTGTTGTTAATGCTAAAGCAGGTCAAGTTCGTTACCGTACAGACAAAGCCGGCATCATTCATTGCCCAATTGGTAATGCAAGTTTTGAAGTGGCAGCTTTAGAGCAGAACTTAAAAGCTTTGATTGAAGATTTAAATAAATTAAAACCAAGCTCTGCGAAAGGTATTTATCTCAAACGTATTAGTGTTTCTAGCACAATGGGTGCTGGTCTCACATTAGATAAGTCTTTCTTAGACTAGGACAAAATTTGGACCGCCCGGCTTGCCGGGTCGTCTAAGACCGTAGGTATAACAATTTAATTGATCACTTCGAGTGATTGGCCTACGCAGACGGGTTCAGCTGCAGAATATTTCAGCGTTGAACACCGTAAATGGTGGAAGGGGTAACTCTTCTTTTTATTAGCAACATCACTATTCTTGAATAGTGAACCTAAGGAGACTTTAGGTGGCTCTAAATCTGGAAGGAAAAAAAGCTGTTGTTGCTGAAGTCGCAGAAATAGCGTCTACGGCATACTCTGCAGTTGCTGCAGAATATCGTGGACTCACTGTTTCTGATATGACGACGTTACGTAATTCGGCACGTGAACAAAATGTTCAAATTCGTGTCATCAGAAATACGCTAGCACGTCGTGCGGTTGATGGTACTGATTTCGCCTGCATGCAGGACGGAATGACAGGACAATTGGTTTATGGGTTTTCTATGGAAGATCCAGGCGCTGTCGCACGTGTCATAAGTGAGTTTTCGAAAGAAAACGATAAGTTAGAAGTTAAAATGGTATCACTAGGAGGTAAATTATTACCTGCTGGAGAAATCACTAAACTTGCCAAAATGCCGACTAAGGATCAAGCAATTTCGATTCTTATGGGCACGATGAAGGCACCAGTTGAGAAATTGGTTCGTACTTTGGTTGCACCGACTAGCAAGATGGTTCGTACGCTCGCGGCTGTTCGCGACGCAAAAGAGGCAGCTTAATCCGGTTGGGTTAAGGTGTTTTTAATTAATTCTGTAAGCTTGAAAATAGGAAAATAACATGGCTGTATCTAAAGACGATATCTTGGAAGCGATTTCCAATATGACAGTTGTTGAGGTCGTAGATCTGATCGAAGCAATGGAAGAAAAATTTGGCGTAACTGCTGCTGCACCTGGTGCTGCTGCTGCCGCCGGTGGTGATGCAGGTGGCGCAGCCGCTGCAGAACAAACTGAGTTTGATGTTGTAATGACAAGCTTTGGTGATAACAAAGTTAGTGTTATCAAAGCAGTACGTGCAATCACAGGTCTTGGCTTGAAAGAAGCTAAAGACATGGTTGAAGGCGTACCTGCAACAATTAAAGAGGGTGCTGAAAAAGCCGAAGCTGAAGATGTTGTGAAAACATTGACTGAAGCGGGTGCTACTGCTGAACTTAAATAGGTTCACATTCAATCATAGAGACATTTGTCACTATGGTTAAAGAAACTGGCTGGTGATGTTTATCACCGGCCTTTTTCCGTTGCTGGTCGATGGTGAAAGATCGACTGACTGAATAATACAAATAGAACAATTCCAGCTTAGTGCCAAACTAAGTGTTGGATGTTACTCGAGGTGTAATAAATGGCTTATACGTTTACCGAGAAAAAACGGATTCGTAAGGATTTTGGAAAGCGACCCAGTGTGCTGAGCGTCCCAAACTTACTTGCAACCCAGGTTAATTCGTATCAGGACTTTTTACAACACAGCGTTGCCGCTGACGATCGCTCGTCTAAAGGTTTACATGCTGCGTTTGATTCTGTCTTCCCAATTAAAAGTCATACCGGTATGGCTGAGCTACAGTATGTAAGCTATCGCCTCGGTACACCTTCATTTGACGTTAAAGAATGTCAATTGCGTGGCGTGACTTATGCTGCGCCGCTGCGTGTCAAAATGCGTCTTGTCATTTATGACAAAGATGCCCCTGCTAAATCAAAAGTCGTAAAAGACATTAAAGAGCAAGAAGTTTACATGGGTGAAATCCCATTAATGACAGAGAAAGGTAACTTTGTCATCAACGGTACTGAACGCGTTATCGTGTCTCAGCTTCACCGTTCTCCTGGTGTGTTCTTCGATAGTGATCGGGGTAAAACACATTCATCAGGTAAAATCTTATTTAATGCCCGCGTTATTCCTTACCGTGGCTCATGGTTAGATTTCGAGTTCGATCCTAAAGACGCGGTTTTTGTCCGTATCGATCGTCGTCGTAAATTACCATCTTCTATTTTGTTACGTGCTTTGGAATACAACAACGAAGAAATTTTAGAGATGTTCTTTGAGCGTGAAAAATTCACGAAGAATAAGAAAGGTGATAGCTACCAACTAGATTTCATTCCACAAAGACTACGTGGCCAAACGGTCCCGTTTGAAATCATTGACGAAAAAGGTGAAGTGGTTGTAGAAGCTGATCGCCAAGTCACAGGCCGCCATATTCGCAATATGGAAAAGTCAGGTATGTCAACACTGACAGTCCCTGCGACTTATCTAATTGGTAAGGTTGTTGCAAAAGATATGATGGACACCGACACCGGTGAGTTGTTTGTTTCAGCAAATGACGAAATTACTGAAGAAACATTAGAAATATTTGAGAAAATGGACGTTAAAACCGTCGAAACTATTTATTCTAATGATTTAGACAGTGGTCCCTACATGTCAGACACTTTGCGTCTGGATGAAACCACAACAGCATCGGAAGCGAAGATCGAAATCTATCGCATGATGCGCCCGGGTGAACCACCAACCGTAGAGTCTTCAGCAAACTTGTTTAACAACTTGTTCTTCACAAGCGAACGTTATGACTTATCAGGCGTAGGCCGAATGAAGTTTAACCGTCGTCTTGGGCGCGAAGAAATGGAGGGTGAAGGTATCTTATCTAAAGAAGATATCGTCGCAGTCTTAAAAGAACTAATTGGTATTCGCAATGGCCACGGTATTGTCGATGATATTGATCACTTAGGTAATCGACGTGTTCGTAGTGTCGGAGAAATGGCAGAAAACCAATTCCGTGTAGGTCTAGTCCGTGTTGAACGTGCTGTTCGTGAGCGCTTAAGCATTGCTGAATCAGAAGGCTTAATGCCACAGCAATTGATCAACGCCAAACCTGTTGCAGCGGCAATCAAAGAATTCTTTGGTTCGAGCCAACTGTCACAGTTTATGGATCAAAATAATCCATTATCTGAAGTAACACATAAACGCCGCGTATCAGCGTTGGGCCCTGGTGGTTTAACACGAGAACGTGCCGGCTTTGAAGTACGTGACGTGCATCCAACGCATTATGGTCGTGTTTGTCCAATCGAAACACCAGAGGGTCCAAACATTGGTTTGATTAACTCTTTGGCTGTCTATGCACGTACCAATGAATATGGCTTTATCGAGACACCGTACCGTAAGGTTGTTGAAGGTAAAGCAACATTAGATATAGAGTACTTATCAGCGATCGATGAAGGTGAATA
>JABGUA010000189.1 GCA_018646825.1 Piscirickettsiaceae bacterium | reverse complement strand
CCACATAGATTACTTGATATTATTTTTTTAAAGAGCGCTTTGTCGCAACGTCGTGTCTGCTACAAAGAAGCGAGAATTATACAGCCTCTCACTGACCTGTCAATCTGTTATTGCTGAATTCTAAAACTAATTTAAAACACCGGAATATAATACAGAGCGAAGGTTTGAATTTGGTGGGCCGTCCGCGACTCGAACGCGGGACCATCGGATTAAAAGTCCGGTGCTCTACCAACTGAGCTAACGGCCCAAACCAAGCGCGGAATAATACCCGATTTATCAGAAATGGCAAGTATAAAAACGAATAAAGCCTAGTAACAGTGCCTTTAGTGCACAAAAGCATTGGAAAGCATCACCGCTTTGCGACTGTTTAATCCCCTCGGCGCTATCTTATCTATTAAAGCTGACTTAGCAAACAACCTTCATTCATTATTGATAGCGGGTCGGATCAATAACACCGGCTTGCTCAAAACCTTGCTGCCGAAAACGGCAAGAGTCGCATTTGCCGCAAGCTTTTCCATCTTGATCTGCTTGATAACAAGAAATTGTTTGACTGTAGTCAATCCCTAAACGGATGCCTTGTTGAATAATATCGGCTTTCGTCATTGTCATCAGCGGCGCTTCTAATGTCAGCTTTTGTCCTTCTACACCCGCTTTCGTCGCCACATTCGCTAGTTGCTCGAACGCGCTAATAAAGGCTGGGCGACAATCTGGGTAACCGGAATAATCAACAGCGTTAACGCCAACAAAGATCGCTTGTGCAGACATCACTTCTGCCCAACCTAACGCAATTGACAGAAAAACGGTATTCCTTGCCGGCACATAGGTCACCGGTATCCCTTCTTCATAATGTTCGGGCACCGCTATATTAGAATCAGTTAGTGCTGAGCCCCCAATGGAACTCAAATCAATATCAATGACCTTATGCTCAACCGCACCATTTTGATTCGACAAAATCTTTGCTGCATCTAATTCAGCGTAATGACGTTGGCCATAGTTAAAGCTTAAGGTATAACAGGCAAAGCCCTGCTCTCTCGCCATCGCTAACGCCGTAACCGAGTCTAAGCCTCCCGACAATAAAACAATTGCACGCTTCATCGGCCCGGCTCATCATTCCAAAGGTATTTGTGCATTTGGAGTTGCATTCTAACTGGCAAATTATCTTCTACAACCCAGTCCGCTAAATCCGCTGGATTGAGTTCACCATGGATTGGTGAAAATAACACTTCACACTGATCATTCAAATGATATTCCGCCAGCTTATTCACTGCCCAGTCATAATCATCACGGTGACACACCACAAACTTAACCTGATCAATCGGTTTTAGCAGCTCAATATTGTCATAGCGGTTTTTGGCTTCCTCTCCAGAACCTGGTGTTTTCAAATCCATGACGCAGACGACACGTGGGTCAACATTACTAATATCGATTGCCCCACTGGTTTCAAGCGAGACTTCGACACCAAGATCACATAGCGCGGTCAGTAATGGAAAACAGGATTTCTGAGCTAGCGGTTCACCGCCTGTTACCGTGACATAACGTGGTTTATAACTTTGGACTTTGGCCACAATCTCATTAAGATCCATCTTCTCACCGCCATGAAAAGCATAGGCCGTATCGCAGAAAGTACAGCGAAGAGGGCAACCTGTCAGGCGTACAAAAACAGTGGGCAACCCAACTGTCCTAGTTTCACCTTGCAAGGAATAAAATATTTCTGTGACACGACATTGAACAGACATAAAAACCTAAAACTTAATTACCTTCTTTTTCCATTCGCGCTAAACGCACTTTTGCTAGTCGTGCGGCAGACGTCGTTGGATACTCATCCATCACTTTCTTCAAGTTTACTGTTGCCACATCAACTTGGCCCAACTCGTACTGACTAAAGGCCTGCTTTAACATTGCATCTGCGACCTTGCTACTGACTGGAAATTGTTCTATCACTGTTTGAAAAGCAGCAATGGCCGCATCAAAGTTTCGTAACACATAATTTGCTTCGCCTTGCCAATAATAGGCATTTGGCAAATAGCTACTTTGAGGATATTGTTCTGGGAAAACAGCTAACGCCGTAATGGCCTCTTCATACTGGCCCCCTCTCAATGTCTGTAAAGCAGCCTGATAAGCAGCTTCACCATTTTCGACCGCTACCGGCGAGGCGGGTAATTCTGTTGGTGCTTTGACCGCCGCAACTTTGGCCACAGTTTCAGTTGATTTTTCAACAACTGAAACCGTACGTTTAGGTACATCAACCGTTTCTAATGTCGTTATACCAGGTGCCTCTTTCGGCGGTACTGCTGTCATATTTGACTGCAAGCGACCATCCAAATCAATATACATTTCACGCTGACGGCGCTTCATCGTTTCAAGTTGATGACGCAATGTCTCATTATCACCATTCAGTCGTTGCACTTCGTTTTGTAATTGATCAACGCGACCTAAAAGAGAGACCAAACCTTGGCCTTTCACTATCCGCTCCAATCTGGCTATTCGTTCTAGTAACACTTCATCAGCTGCCCAAGCAACTTGGCATGTCATTGGAACTATCAATAAGCTAACGACAAGACTTTTCTTTAATACATTTTTCATCATTATCGGCCTGTGTAAATTAACTCAACACGGCGGTTATTCTGCCAGTTCACTTCGCCATCACCTTCACTTTGAGGACGTTCCTCACCAAAGCTCGTGACCTGAAATTGATTAACACTCGCCCCTTGAATCATTAAAATCTGACGAATAGCCAGTGCACGACGCTCACCTAATGCCAAGTTATATTCTCTAGAACCACGTTGATCGGTATGGCCTTCCAGTCTAACTCTTGCTGTAGGATTGTCAGCCAAATAAGCAGCATGTGCTTCTAGTGTTAAGTAGTCTTGTTCTCTGACCGAGCTACTATCATATTCAAAGTAAACAACACGGTTTGACAAGGCATTGGCTGGATCATCAAGGCTATCTCCTTGATAAGCATCCTCACCCACAATGACCTGAGTCTCTGCACCATCACCGATATCAGAGCCATTAACACCGTCACCATCAATACCACCAGTTGTAATCCCCCGATCCTCAACAATGACACCATCTTCGCCATCCATCAAACCATCATCATTACCATTCAAGCCTAAGGTATTACAGCCCGATAACCATACCAGTGCAAAAGCAACTGAACTTAATTTAACTAATTTCATAGGAAAACTCCTGTTGATTATTTATTTTCTGATTGGTGACCATGCTGGTTCACGCACATCAATACCTGTTTCACCCAAACGTTGATGAAAACCACCATCTACTGACACCGCTGCCAAGATACCTTTACCATTTTGCTCGGTAGCATACAGGATCAGGTGACCATTAGGCGCAAAGCTCGGCGACTCATCTTTACCACGTTCAGTTAGCACATTAACCGCACCGGACTCTAAATCTTGCACCGCAATGTAAAATTTGCCATTAAGACCATGCACCATGGCTAGATAACGGCCATCTGGTGAGATATCTGGCGAGGCATTATAGCGGCCTTCAAATGTTATCCGCTCCGCACGACCGCCTGTTGCCGGTACTTTATAAATTTGTGGCCGACCTCCTCTATCCGAAGTAAACACTAACTCTTTGCCATTCGGCATCCAAACAGCTTCCGTATCGATAGCTTGAGAGCTATGTGTAACACGCGTCAACGCTTTAGTCGCGATATCCATAACATAAATTTCAGGGTTCCCTCCCTTTGACAAAGTCATCGCTAATTTCCGTCCATCTGGAGACCAGCTTGGTGCGCTATTTAGCTCTTTAAAACTGGCCAGAGCAGTTCTCGTTCCACTCCGCATTTCTTGAGTGAAAATTTCAGCCTTACCATTTTCAAAAGACACATAACTTAATCGCTCGCCATCAGGAGACCAACTTGGAGACAATATTGCTTGCTTAGATTGCAAAACCGTACGCGGATTCGCCCCATCTGAATCTGAAATTTGTAATGCATAACGGCGACTGCCATCGGCATTCTTAAGTACTGAAACGAAAGCTAAGCGAGTAGAGAAGACCCCTTTCTCTCCCGTTAATGCTTGATAAACTTGATCGGCTATTTGATGTGCTACACGGCGTAAACCTGAAGCAGGAACCTGGTACCGCTTGCCAACTAACTGTTGTGCTTTATAAACATCAAATAGCTGAAATTGCACTTGATAGGTTTGGCCATCAACACTACTCACCTTACCCACTAATAATCCTTCCGAACGCAGCAGTCGCCAATCTTTAAAATTGATCTCACTTTTTTCATGTGGGCTAGAAATTAAGTCTTTTTGAGGAAGTGGTGCGAAGCGACCACTTCGCTCTAAATCATTTTTAACAATGGCTGAAATATCTGCCTGCGGTACAAAACCATCATATCCGAAGGGTACAACAGCAATAGGTAGCGCTGCTTCTGAGCCGCCGGTAATTTCGATAACCAATTCGGCTCTTGCCTGCCATGGTATTAACATTACAAATAGCCACAGTCCGATAAATAAACTTTTGATCATGGTTCTGCCCTCTACTTAGGCCTAAAAACAAATGTAAAATCTCTCAACGCCGCTGCCGCTTTTGGATCACTTGGTTGAGGCCAAGGTGCCGCTTTATAGACGGCAGACTCTGCCGATCGATCAAAAATAGCATTGCCGCTACTTTTTATCACTGCCACTTCTCTGACATCACCACCCGGCAATAAAGTCACTCGCAAAGTACACTGCATGCCCTGCGTCGCGTTACCTGGCTCACTCCAATAACGTTTAATCCGCTGACGAATCATACCCATATGCTGATTCACAACACCCGAAATACGATTGTCCTCTCTTTCTTGCTCTTCGGCGGCAAGACTTTCTTGCAACAACCTATCCGCCTCTTCTTTTTTACGGCGCGCTTCGTCTGCCAAGCGTTTTTTCTCAGCTTCTTTACGTTTCTTTTCTTCAGCCTCTTTACGTTCTTTTTCCGCTTTTAACTTCTTCGCTTCTTCGGCTTTCCGCTTTTCCTCTTCTACTGCTTTCTTCTTCTGGAGTTCTGCCGCTTTTTTCTCTTCGACCAACCGTTCCTCTTCAGCTAAACGCTTTTTCTCAGCTTCAACTTTTTGCTTAGCGTCT
>JABGUA010000186.1 GCA_018646825.1 Piscirickettsiaceae bacterium | reverse complement strand
TAATCCGGAAATAGGTCGACAACTCCATTGGGCAACGTACGCCTTTCGGGATATACACAAATGACCCATCACTAAACACGGCCGAATTCAACGCAGCATAATAATTATCACGATACGACACTACACTACCGAGGTACTTTTTCAGCAACTCAGGATGTTGTTTAACCGCTTTCGAAAACGGCATAAACAAAATGCCTTCTTCAGCTAACTTGTCTTGGAATGTATTAGCAACCGATACGCTATCGAATACCGCATCAACCGCTACACCCGCTAAACGAGCGCGTTCTTCCAAAGGCACGCCCAGCTTTTCATAAGTACGTAACAACTCAGGATCAACTTCATCCAAACTTTTAGGCCCATCTTTTTTATCTTTCGGTGCCGAATAATAACTAATTGCCTGATAATCAATTTCAGGATAATCGACATGTGCCCATTCCGGCGTATCTAATGTCAACCAGTAGCGATAGGCTTGCAAACGCCACTCAAGTAGGAACTCTGGCTCACCTTTAATACGAGAAATTTCACGAACCGTCTCTTCACTCAAGCCAGGCGGTAAACTGTCCGACTCAATATCTGTGACGAAACCCGCTGAGTATTCACTCGGAACGAATTCTTCTATTTGTTGTTTTTGTTCAGCCATGGAGTTCACCATCCTGTTTTGTTACTAAGTCACTCTGTGGCACAGAGGAATAAAAATGGATTGGGCTCACACCATCAACATGGGCTTGATGGACGAGCATATCCGATAATTTCACTTCATCTAATGCGTGAGTTACCGCACTATTGATTCGTTCCCAGTTCGTCTGAACAACACAATGAACTTCCTGATCACAATGACTTTCTGTACTAACACATTCAGTCAAGGCTATCGGCCCTTCAATCGCAGTAATCACTTCTGCAATTGAGATCGCATCAGCCGGCTTAGCCAAACTATAACCACCATGTGCACCGCGTTCAGAATTCAACAATCCACTTTGAGATAAAGCTTTAAGTACCTTTCTCACTGTCGGTAATGGCATACGTACAGCATCGGCTAAAGTCTGCGCATTGTGATGTAACCGCGTATTCTCAGCCAGGTAACTCATCAAAACGATGCCATAATCTGTCAGTTTTCCCATACGTAACATGTCACGCCCTCTTAATTGGGACCATTATAGTCCCAATTGAAATAATAACCAAGTAACACACGGGGTTATTTATCAATCAATTTATGAGAGAATAGCTGCCGTGAACTTTTCGTGTCGTTGCCTGACTATGCAACACACCGTCATTAAATATGCATTTATATAACTTAGGGAAGCTGCTACATGAAATTCAAAACGCTCGCTCTTTTGCCATTTTTATTATCAGGTCCAGCCCTTGTTAGCGCTGCTGACTTAGAGACTGACAAACAAAAACTGAGCTACATCTTCGGTATCCAAGTGGGCCAAGGTCTTAAAGCCGAAGGCCTAGACCTTGAAATGGATGCCCTTTCTGCTGGCATCAAAGACATGATGGAAGGCAACAAGCCGCAAATCGACCAAGCGACTGCTCAAAAGCTAGTCCAAGACTACCAACAGAAAAAACAGTCTGAAA
This sequence comes from Piscirickettsiaceae bacterium, assembly GCA_018646825.1. Lineage (GTDB taxonomy): Bacteria > Pseudomonadota > Gammaproteobacteria > Nitrosococcales > Methylophagaceae. The sequence continues at coordinate 21,847 of JABGUA010000186.1, read as the reverse complement.
TGGCAGAGATTGCAGCAAAAAAACAAAAGGAAGCGAATAACTTCCTAGCAAAAAATGCCAAAGAGAAAGGCGTTGTTGTCACTGCAACAGGCTTGCAGTACAAGATTATCGAAAAAGGCAAAGGAAAATCGCCGACATCTGAAGATAAAGTCATCGCTCATTACACTGGGAAATTATTAGATGGTACTGTTTTCGACAGCTCAATCGAACGTGGCGAACCAGCAACATTCCCTGTCTCTGGTGTCATCAAAGGCTGGCAAGAAGCTTTACCAATGATGAAAGAGGGTGCGAAGTGGCAGTTGGTCATTCCAGCAAACTTAGCCTACGGCGACCGTGGTATCGGTAACATCATTGGTCCAAACGAAACATTGATGTTTGATATTGAGTTAGTCTCTATCACTAAATAAACTTAAACACCGGACAAAGGAAAGACCATATCTAAAGTTTAGATATGGCCTTTTTTATTATCAAGCTATCCAGCAACCAACAAAGCCTAGACTGATTGCAATCAATCACTTTGACCTCATTGATTTTTTCATCTTAAAATCAGGTAGGAGTTTATTACTCAAAATGATAAGTAATCGTTGTCAATGGCTGAGCATCTCCATCATAGTATATTGTGGTGAGAACTTGCCCTAACACGGGTCAGATTCCGGATGACCATCTGGACGTAGGGCTTTTATTGACGAGATTAAAGAGTCTGGCATCAAGGTGACAAGGTCAGTGATGTGAATGTGAAGTTCGATTATTCTTCAATATCAGGTAAGCGTTATAAGCAGCTTCGTTCTTTGAACCGTATTTCTGTTCAAATCGTTCTGTTTTTGACCGGTGTGGCCACGGCATGTTTAATGATGGTTTTAATGACGATTCTATTTAACCGCTGGAATCTTGCTGCGACCTTTTTATTCGGGCTTGCTCTGACCGCCGTCATCATTATCATGCCAATCCTATTCAATCTTGTATTGAGCACCATTCTAAAACGAATAAAATTTGCTAGGCTTTATAAAAAGCTTCCAAAGGTTCAAAGGAACAGCTAGCTTGATTGTTATATTCCTCACTCCCCCTATCATTGGCGATCCGATATTAATTTAGTCGGCCTCCTCACCTTGGCATAACTGCTCCTTCTTTAGAACTAGAACTCAAGCTCTATTTAACTCAAAAATAAATCTGTCTCCCTTACCAAAGACTATCAACAGAAAAACAGTGGCGCCTATGTTTTAATCAAGCAAACCATCCAACCCTGTTTCTGATTTCGACATCGTCGCCATACTACTTAGAATACTATTTTTATCTAAGCCTAATTTTTGCCATTCCTGCATTGGAAATGTCTGTAGTAACACGTCTTCACCTTCATCGCTGTAAGTTGATTGACTGACATAGCGCGCGACATGGACAGCACAAGCTGACAGCGACAACTGGCTATACGCCATTGGCTCCCCTGATTTTTCGACCGTATTAATCAATTCTTCTGGGAATTGCCATTGGCGACAAAGCTCTGCACACGCCTCATGACTAGTAAAGCCAAGGTATTGGCGTTCACTATCAAGACGATCTTGGCCCTGGTAAACCGCCTCTGTGATATCACTGGCTGCATCAGGTTCACCAAGGTGGATCAATATAGTACCGAGGTCATAGATCAAACCAGCCGTAAAAATCATCTCGCTATGACCTAACTGAGCCTGTTCGGCAATCCATTTTGCGTAACTCGCCGTGCGAAAACTATCTTGCCAAAAGTCATTAAGGTCAATATTGGGTAAATAAGGCAATGTCTCAGCTAGCCCAGTGACGATCACTAATTTACGAATTTCGTGCATGCCCAAAATAGTCAACGCTTCTTGAATAGAACTCACTCTTTTTCTCAACCCGAAATGAGCAGAGTTAACATTACGCAAGACTTTAATCGCCAGTACCTGCTCTTTCTCAATATTGCTGGCCACTGCTTTGAAGTCAATATCAGGATCGCTTACTTGGTCTAATAATGTTTTTACGACCTCAGGGACGCGTGGGATGTCATCAATATGACTAAAGAGTAGCTCTAACGCTGGCTGCATAATAATAAGGTGTCCTGTATTGGTGAAGGACTACTATAACCAAAGATCATTACGCGAGAATTGAACTGAATCAAAGAATGGTCAAATTAATAACCAAAACATCAGAGAATAAAAGGCTCAATCATCAGAATGGGTAATCAATAACCCATACAACCTTTCCCAATCAAAATAAGGGCCCGGGTCCGTCTTACGTCCTGGTGAAATCTGGCTATGACCTTTGAGCTGTGCTTTTGTAATTAAGGGATAAGTTTCACATAATAACAAGACAAGCTCAGCTAGCTGTTCATACTGCACAGCTTCAAAATACTGTTCATCACAGCCTTCTAGTTCAATGCCTATCGTAAAATCATTACACGATTCACGACCATCCCAATTTGATTTTCCTGCATGCCAAGCCCGTTGGTGAAATGGCACATACTGCACCACTTCACCATCACGTCTAATCAATACATGAGCAGAGACTGCCATACCAACGATCTGTTCAAAATATGGATGAGCACTAGGATCTAATTGATTCATAAATAAATCATCTATCCATCCCCCGCCGAACTCACCCGGTGGCAAGCTGATATTATGGATAACGATACCACTAATATCATTGTTATCAGGACGCCCATCTTGATTAGGCGAGCTCCTGTAGGGCACACCATCAATCAACCCAGTTTGTTGTTTCAGCTTCATGTCTAACCCAACCTAAAAATCACATTAACCCGTGTACAAAATATTAAAAAGATAGAAAATTGTGTCACCAACCGTTACCCTTCTTTATTTGGCTATTATCGACACCGACATGACATTAAAAAATACTGTGCCAGCAGATCTTATCTCTTCACAAGTCAAATTAGCACTGGAGGAAGACATCGGTCAACAAGATCTCACTGCCGATCTCATTCCATTAACAACACTTGCCACTGCAAAAATTCTAAACAGAGAGCCTGCAACCTTATGTGGCCAAGCATGGGCAAATGAAGTCTTTCAACAAGTTGATGCTAGCATCAAGGTAGATTGGCACTTTGACGACGGGGATCGCCTCCCTACAGACAGTATTATGTGTACCTTAACCGGCCCAGCACGCACCTTACTCACTGCTGAACGTACTGCAATGAATTTCTTACAGACCTTATCTGCCACATCAAGCTTATGCCAACAATACGCACAAGAAGTCGTAGGTCTTGATGTACAAGTGCTCGATACACGAAAAACGATTCCCGGTTATCGACTCGCTCAGAAATATGCTGTGCGATGTGGCGGCTGTTACAACCATAGGGTTGGGCTTTATGATGGTATTTTAATCAAAGAGAACCACATCAATGCCGCTGGCTCAGTCAAGGCAGCTATTACCTTAGCCCATCAATTACACCCTGGTATTCCCGTTGAAGTTGAAGTCGAAAATTTCACGGAAATGGAACAAGCATTAGCAGGCAAAGCCGATATCATCCTACTTGATAATTTCGATATTCCCGCTTTAAGGAAGGCCGTTAGACTCAATCAAGGCCAAGCCAAATTAGAAGCGTCAGGCAACGTTAATCTTGACACTGTCAGACCTATTGCAGAAACAGGCGTTGATCGCATTTCAGTTGGCAGCCTAACCAAAGACATTAAAGCCATCGACCTTTCTATGCGATTTATTTAAGACTATTGCTTATGACTGACATCAGTAATCACGGCTAACTCACGCATCACAGCCGTCGCATAACATCCTGACGGCAAAAAGAAACGTAAGCTTAACGCGTTGTTTTCTAAAAATTGCCATTCAAAGTCTTGAGGAAATAAACGCAACGCGCGTCTGCTTTGCACCAATCCTGCACGCTCTAACCCGACCTGCCAGTCTTGCCAATCTGACAGCGCGGCCTGTTCCAAAGCCAAACACCCTTCTGAGACAATGGCTTGCCCCTTACCCCACATTGGGCCCGTCGGATGAATATCCATCGTGTCTAATCGAGGTTGTATCGTTGCATCTTCATGATCAACATGAAACACACTGCCCTTAGTACCTGATAACAACATCACATCGCCCTGCAAATAACGATTCCAATTCGCTTGTCCTAACCGTTCATTCAACACTAAATTAAACAACCAAGATCGGGCCGCTGATAAATAAATACTTTTCTGATTTCTTTTCTTCGGTGCTCTGCCAGTAGAAAACCAATGATCAACTCGGGCTAAATTATTACCATTATGCCCAAAGCGTTGTTCAGCAAAATAATTTGGTACACCTTGATTTTGAATAAATTCGAGTGACTCTTGCCAAAGCATTTTATCACCCTGACAATCAGTTAACCGCAATGTAAACCAATTCCCTTCCAACACACCACGCTTTAATTTTTTACCATGCCGCGTTTGCTGGACAATCTCAATGCCTTCTTGCTCGAACAGGGCCCAATCAGGCTCGACTTTGCCTTCTGTCTTGACACTAAACCATTGTGTTGTAACAGCATGACGATCTTTCAAACCGGCATAGCCAATATCAACAGGAGGGACTTGAGAAAATTCAGCTAGCAATTTAGCAACCCAATCCGTATTCATGCCACGCTTTTGAATCGACAACCAAACGTGCCCTCCTTCGCCATCTGGTTCAAAAGGCAGTTTTTCATTAACTTGGAAATAATCGACTTGCTCACGAATCGATGCAGAGCACACTGACGCTGACGCATTAAGTCGGCTTAATGCCGAAAAATCAAACTCACGCATGGTCTTACTAGACGACAGGGGCTAACAAAGCCACGGCATGGGCAGCAATGCCCTCTTTACGGCCAGTAAACCCTAATGACTCCGTTGTCGTTGCTTTCACATTCATTGCAGAAATAGTAATCGCACAATCTGCAGCAAGTATATCTCGCATCTCGGGAATAAACGCCGCCAGTTTCGGCGCCTGTGCGATCACTGTACTGTCGATATTACTCACTTTCCAGCCTTGTTTATAAACATCTTGCACAACGCGACGTAATAACACCCGACTGTCTATATCTTTAAAGTCTTCATCAGTATCTGGAAAGTGATGTCCTATATCCCAAAGGCCAGCAGCTCCTAATAACGCATCACATATCGCATGAATTAACACATCACCATCTGAATGCGCTTCTAGGCCATGACGATACGGCACCCTAACACCACCAAGAATTAATGGCCGACCTTCACAAAAGCGATGTACGTCATAACCATGTCCAATTCGCATTAGGTTTCTCCTTGCTGTTGTTGCAGAAACCAAGATGCCAACGCTAAATCCTCTGGCACAGTGATTTTAATATTATCACTATGCCCTTCTACAATCAGCGGGGTCAACCCCACAAATTCGATTGCACTGGCTTCATCCGTCACTGGCACGTGTTGCTCAAGCGCAGTTTCTAATGCTTTTTTTAATTGATGTAAATGAAACATTTGCGGTGTCACAGCCCGCCATAAATTACGCCGATCAACGGTATCCGTGATCACATTATCTAAGCTAGTACGTTTCACCGTGTCATTGACAGGAATACCTAAAACCCCACCGACATCATGTCGCGATAATAGCGATAACATCCGATCAACATCAGTCAATCTAAGACAAGGTCGCGCCGCATCATGAACCAGTACCCAAGGGTCATCGTCGACAAGATCAGAAAGTGCCGATAACGCATTCAGAACAGACTCAGCGCGTAGCTCTCCACCTTCAACGACATGAAGTGGGCAATTTAAAGACAACGATAAACTAGACCACCACAAGTCATTGGGCGATATGGCCACAACCAAGCCTTCAACTTGAGGATGTGAAGCCAAACGTTGCAAGGTGTGCTCAATTACCGTTTGCTCTTCAAGTTGAAGATATTGCTTTGGCCGATCAGCTTGCATCCGTTCGCCAATTCCCGCTGCCGGTACCACGGCCCAAATACCCAAACTAGTCAGCCTCTTCAATGATTTGAAAAAATGTTTCACCTTCCTTAATCATACCCAACTCACTTCGTGCACGCTCTTCGATGGCATCCAGACCACTTTTGAGATCCTGAACTTCAGCAGCCAACACTTGATTGCGTTCCTCTAGTTTCTCATTATCAGCCCGTTGTATTTCAACAGAACGATGTAAGTGCATGGCCGATGGTAACCCTGCATGACTAAACCACAAGCGATATTGCAATAACACCAGGATCACCGTCAGCAGGGTCATTATCGGCTTCATGTAAAATTTAGCCGGCTTGGTTAAAAGCCTTCATGCCAGGGTAACTAGCAGCATCACCTAGCTCTTCTTCAATACGAATCAATTGATTATATTTTGCAATCCGGTCAGAACGCGATAAAGAACCTGTTTTAATCTGACCAGCATTCGTTGCGACAGCCAAATCAGCAATCGTAGTATCTTCCGTCTCACCACTGCGATGTGATACCACCGCCGTATAACCCGCATTCTTCGCCATATCAATTGCCGCTAATGTCTCAGTCAAAGTACCTATCTGATTCACTTTAATCAAAATAGAATTGGCGACACCTTGCTCAATACCACGTGACAAAATTTTCGTATTCGTCACGAATAAATCATCACCCACTAATTGAATTCTATCGCCAATGCGGTCAGTCAATAACTTCCAACCAGCCCAATCATTTTCATCCATACCATCTTCGATGCTTATAATCGGATATTGATCTACCCATTCTGCGAGTAAATCTACAAACTCAGCAGAACTTAAAGTCCGGTTTTCAGATGCCAATACATATTGGCCATCCTTATAAAATTCAGAACTAGCGGCATCTATTGCAATCATGATGTCTTTACCCGCAACATAACCAGCATCAGCAATCGCAGTTAAAATAACCTCAATTGCCGCTTCATTTGATGCTAAATCTGGTGCAAAGCCACCCTCATCACCGACCGCTGTATTCATCCCTTGATCATTAAGTACTTTTTTCAAAGCATGGAATACTTCTGCACCGTAACGAATAGCTTCTGCGATACTACTTGCACCCACAGGTACAATCATAAATTCTTGTAAATCAATACTATTATCTGCATGCGAACCACCATTGATGATATTCATCATAGGGACAGGCATCACAGACGCATCGGCGCCACCCATGTAACGAAACAATGAAACACCAGCATCATTCGCCGCGGCTCTGGCTGCTGCCATCGACACCGCTAATAAGGCATTCGCGCCTAGTCGACTTTTAGTTTCCGTACCATCCAAGTCAATCATTTTCTGATCAAGCGCCACTTGATCTGTCGCATCCATACCGACAACCGCATCACGTAACTCACCGCTGACGGCTGCAACAGCGTTCAACACGCCCTTACCTAAATAACGCGCTTTATCGCCATCACGTAACTCAACTGCTTCACGTTCGCCTGTCGATGCGCCCGAGGGTACTGCTGCACGTCCCATTACACCATTCTCTAATATAACATCGGCTTCAACCGTTGGATTACCACGGGAATCAATGACTTCGCGTCCAATTACATCAATAATCTTACTCAAATCAGTCTCCAATAAATAGCTCTAAAATAATCGTATAAAATATTGATTATTATAGTTTAATAGATTTTAACTAGATTAAAGAATCTTCAATAAAATCTTGCTGCTTAACCGCAGCATCTAATGTCATCAATGTTTCTAATAATGCACCCATACGAGCTAAAGGCCAAGAGTTTGCACCATCACTCAATGCTTTTTCTGGATCAGGATGTGTTTCCATAAAGATACCAGCAACGCCAACAGCAACGGCTGCACGGGCCAAAACCGGTACGAATTCACGTTGGCCACCAGAAGACCCACCCTGGCCTCCAGGCTGTTGAACTGAGTGAGTAGCATCAAACACCACGGGACAATCCATTTTACGCATTACCGGTAAACCACGCATATCAGACACTAAGGTGTTATAACCAAATGAAGTGCCACGCTCACACAGCATAATTTGTGAGTTGCCCGTTGATTTAGCTTTTTCAGCGACATGCGTCATATCCCAAGGTGCTAAAAACTGCCCCTTTTTGATATTCACGGGTAAACCTTGCTCTGCCACTTTCAAAATAAAATTAGTTTGGCGACATAAAAAAGCCGGTGTTTGTAGTACGTCTACGACACTAGCTACTTCAGCCAATGGCGTATCTTCATGGACATCTGTTAACACGGGTAAACCATATTCTTTTTTTACTTTTTCTAAAATTGCCAAACCTTTTTCTAAGCCTGGCCCACGATAACTTTTCGTTGAGGTCCGGTTAGCTTTATCAAAAGACGACTTATAAATAAAAGGGATACCTAAACGATCTGTTAACTCTTTTAATTGACCTGCAACATCCATTGTCATTTGTTCGCTTTCGATAACACAAGTACCTGCTATCAAAAATAAAGGGTGTTTACCACCGACTTCATGTCCACATAACTCCATTAGTGTTCTCCTCGCTTGGCTTTATTTATTTTAGCCGCATTAATAAAGCCATTAAACAAAGGATGACCATGTCTGGGGGTTGACGTAAACTCTGGGTGTGACTGACAAGCAATAAACCAAGGATGATCGGGGATTTCAATCACTTCAACTAAGTTTTGGTCTGCAGACATGCCTGAAAAACGTAAACCAGCTTCTTCTAATACTGATTTATAATTATTATTAAACTCATAACGATGACGATGACGTTCAATCACTTCGGATTGACCATAAATGGTGTGTGCTAAAGAACCTTCCTCTAACAAACAAGCATAGCCGCCTAAACGCATCGTTCCGCCTAGATCAGAATCTTGATCACGCATTTCGACACTTCCATCTTCCTTTTGCCATTCCGTAATCAAACCAATAATGGGGTGAGGTGTCGTGGTATCAAACTCCGTGCTATAAGCACCTACTAAGCCCGCTTTATGTCGTGCATATTCAACAACAGCGACTTGCATGCCTAAACAAATGCCTAAATAAGGGATATGATTTTCACGTGCAAATTGTGCCGTTTGAATCATTCCTTCTACACCACGTTCACCGAAACCACCCGGAACAAGAATAGCGTCCATGTCAGCAAGGCTATCCGCAGCACCTTCTGTTTCTATCGTCTCTGAGTCAACATAATGCACCTTGACCTTGGTCCGGGTATGACTACTCGCATGAATCAATGACTCTGACAAAGATTTGTATGCCTCCGTCAAATCCATATATTTACCAACCATCGCGATATTCACTTCGCCTTGCGGATTCATCAAGTTATCAGCCACTTGCTCCCAACGGCTTAAATCGGCCGGTTTGGCATTCAAATGCAGTTGTTTAACCACAATATCATCCAGACCTTGGCGATGTAGGTCCATCGGTATTTTATAAATACTATCGACATCAACTGCTGAAATAACCGACTTTTCAGGCACATTGGTAAACAAAGATATCTTACGGCGTTCTGATTCTGGTAATGGCCGGTCCATCCGACATAACAACACATCTGGCTGAATCCCTATTGTCCGTAATTCTTTAACAGAATGTTGTGTCGGCTTGGTTTTTATTTCGCCCGCAGAAGGAATATATGGGACCAGTGTTAAATGTATAAACAAGGCGCGATCCCGACCTAATTCTGTCCCCATCTGACGAATAGTCTCTAAGAAAGGCAAAGACTCGATATCACCTACCGTGCCACCGATTTCGATCAGAGCAACATCAGCATCACCCGCACCTTCATAGATACAGCGCTTAATTTCATCTGTGATATGCGGGATAACCTGAACCGTATTACCCAAATATTCGCCTCGGCGCTCTTTACGAATGACATTTTCGTAGATTTGACCGGTCGTATGATTGTTACGACGCGTCATTTTAGCGTCAATAAATCGTTCGTAATGACCCAAGTCCAAATCGGTCTCTGCACCATCCTCCGTCACAAAGACCTCACCATGTTGCAAGGGACTCATCGTACCCGGATCGACATTAATGTAGGGATCAAGTTTAACCAAGGTGACTGTCAGACCACGCGCTTCCAAAATCGCGGCCAGTGAAGCGGCTGCAATTCCTTTACCTAAGGACGACACAACACCACCAGTGACAAATATAAATTTAGACATAGTTTGGAGAGTTCAAATTAAACGGCATTACCAGAATAGTATTGCTCAAATTATCGGCATAAAGTAACAGAATTCAGCTTTTTGCTCAATGAAATTCTGAATTTTCACACGACTTCTATCAATGGAAAATAGCCTTTCTGTCCCGTTAACAGAGCGCACTCTTCACTAAAGCCATAACCAACAACAGCCAGTAATCTATCACCACAAAACAATAACGGAATATGTTCACGCTCCCAGGGTGGAATTGCCCACTCCTGGTACAACTGTTTAAGACTTTTATGGTGAGCATGACCAACTAATTGAATAGTTTCGCCACCTTGTCTAAATCCTAGCTTCAAGCCCTGTTCGAATAACGCCTCACTGATACCCACTTTCTCAACTTCCAACCATGTCATTACCCGACCATCAGATAACAATATATCACCCGGTCCAGAACATAAGTGGTATTCCGTAGGATCTTGATCGATTTGGGGAGATAAAAAGTACAATGTATCTCGATAACGTCTTGCATCAATATTCGCCCAACTCACCACAGGCACTCTATCCTCAGCAGCCAAGCAAACTTCATCTAAAATGCGCTGCAAAATAACCGCCGAGGGCATCGCTAAATCCAGCTCACCCAAAACATAGCGAATTAAATTACGTGCCCGAGCTGGCGACAAATCTAATAAAGCTGTAACCGATATAACAGCTTCGGACAAATCCACACCCATTGTCAGAAAATCTATCGAAGCCAACTCTGACAACAACGCATCAGCCTCTGCACAATATGTCGCACTCCGGCTTAATGATTTGGCCGCACTTGGCCATCTGGCTTCCAGTAAAGGCCAGACACATTGTCGGAGATAGTTACGATTAAAGCCAGTATCAATATTACTAGGATCTTCCACCCAAACCAGGCCATGTTCTTGTGCATAAACTACTACTTCACCCTGACTAATGGCTAACAAAGGGCGCACAACATGCTTACCTTCGAGCATGAAATCAGACGACATTCCAGACAATCCCTTAACGCCAGCACCACGTAGCAATTGCAATAAAAAAGTCTCAGCTTGATCTTCTTGATGTTGCGCTAGTAAAACAACATCACCGGCGGGTACATTATCGGCAATAGCTTGATAGCGTACGGCGCGTGCGGCAGCTTCTAGACCTAATTTAGAAATCTCATTAACAGCGACACGAACACAATGAAAACCAACATTTAAACCTGAAGCCACTTGCTCACAATGACTTACCCAAAGCTCGGAATCCGCCTGTAAACCATGGTCAATGTGAATCGCATGAAGCCGTGACAAATCAATTAGGTCTGATGATGCTAATAAATGTAGTAAAACGTGGGAATCAACGCCACCGCTATAAGCAACCCAGAGTGCATTTTCAGAATAATCCGCTGCGATCTGCTCAGGGATCGAAAACAGATCTTGGTTCACGATTAAGGCTTAGCCTTCAAACTCACCGCAACCTAATAAACGCGCTTGCCGTTGTGCTAATAAATCATCAATTGATAACCGCTCTAAATCTGACAAACGTAGCTCAATCGCACTTTTAACCCGCTGTGCCATTTCATCAATATCACGATGTGCACCACCTAAAGGCTCAGGAATAACACTGTCAACTAAACCAGATTCCTTCAGACGTTCGGAGGTCACTCCCAGTGTTGCAGCGGCATCTGGAGCTTTGTCTGCACTCTTCCATAGGATAGAAGCACAGCCCTCTGGAGAAATCACCGAATAAATACTATATTCCAACATCATTAAATGATCGGCAACACCCACAGCCAAAGCACCACCAGAACCACCTTCCCCAATAACGGTACTAATAATCGGTGTTTTTAATTGCGCCATTTCAAATAAATTACGGGCAATCGCTTCACTTTGGCCCCGCTCTTCAGCATCGATACCTGGATAAGCACCTGGCGTATCAATGAAAGTGAGTACCGGTAATCCAAAACGCTCTGCCATTTTCATCACACGCAATGCTTTGCGATAACCTTCAGGGCGAGGCATGCCGAAATTACGGGCCACTTTTTCACGGGTATCTCGACCTTTTTGATGACCAATAACCACCACTGACCGGCCATTCAAACGACCAATCCCAGTTACAAGTGCTTTATCATCCCCATAAAAACGATCACCATGTAACTCTTCAAAATCAGTAATAATACGGTGGATATAATCAAGCGTATAAGGCCGTTGTGGATGCCGCGCCATCTGTGTGATTTGCCACGGCGTCAAACTCGCAAAAATAGAACGGGTTAAATCAACAGTCTTATCCTGAAGCTTCTGAATTTCCTCAGTAATATTGAAATCGTCACTATCACTACTCATATAACGCAACTCATCGATTTTAGCTTCTAACTCAGCAATCGGTTGCTCATAGTCGAGGAAATTTTGTTGCATCGGTGCTTACCCTAAAAAATCAAATAGTCTGGAATTATACACGTGCCACACAGAAAAGGAGTTAACCTATGATTAATTCACTTCCTTCATCAGAGGCTTCATGTTTGCCCATCCGAATAGCCAAATTTAAATCATTCTTCGAATCAGCATTTAATAAGGCTTCTTCTTGCGTAATTTTACCCGCACGAAATAGCGCTAGCAACGCCTGATCAAATGTAACCGTACCGTCATCCGTACTTTCTTTCATCGCCTCTTTAATATCACCGATATGTCCTTTCAAAATCAACTCTTGGACATAAGGTGTATTCAACATAACCTCAACAGCTGGAATCCGATTACCATCGATACTAGGGATTAGCCGCTGCGACACAATCGCACGTAAATTCAGTGATAAATCCATCTGCAACTGACGATGCGCAACTTCCGGGAAAAAATTTAAGATGCGATCCATCGTTTGATTGGCATTATTTGAATGCAAAGTTGCTAAACACAAATGGCCCGTTTCAGCATAAGCAATCGCGTGCTTCATCGTCTCCATATCACGAATTTCACCAATTAAAATAACATCAGGGGCCTCACGTAACGCATTCTTTAAGGCATTTTCGTAAGTTAAAGTATCAATACCCACCTCGCGTTGCTGAACAATTGAACGCTCGTGATTATGAATAAATTCTAATGGATCTTCGATGGTTAATATATGCGAGTTAGAATTACGGTTCCGGTGGCCAATCATGGCTGCTAACGTCGTTGATTTACCTGAACCCGTTGCACCAACCACCAGCACTAGCCCTCGCTTTTCCATGATAATCTCACCCAATACCGCGGGTAAATTCATCTCTTCAAAACGCGGAATCACAGAATTAATATAACGAATAACTATCGAAGCTTCACCCGTTGGCGAAAATATTAACGCGGAAACGGCCAACACCAGATAGCGGCACAGCAAAATTCATTTCTAAAGTCCTTTCAAACTCCTCAGATTGCTCAGAACTCATTAAAGTAGCCGCCATAGCAGTCACATCTCCAGGCGCTAACTTTTTACTCCCAACAGGCCTGATCGTCCCGCTAATTTTAATTTGAGGTGCCGTCCCCGTACAAAAGAACATATCCGACGCATCTTTCTCAGCCATCAGTTTCAAATATGGCATCATATCCATAACGAAATCCCCACCTTAATTTACGCTAATCTCAATATCAGTCCTTGTATTCTAATTGACAAAGCCCATCCAAAACTTTGTGTCACATCACGCTAATTTATTAACCATACTTCATCTTAACTGCTGTGATAATCGGCGATGCTGCCAAGTCCGCTAATAAAGCATCCTCAGGCCGAATTTTCCAATCTGGGCCCAAAGAAATCAAGGTTCTGGCTTCCTGATTACGGTAATCAACTTCAACTGGAATCAATCCATCTTTAAAAGGCGTCATGGTCGTTTGTAAAAACCCTATCCAACCCTGATCATCAGACGGGTTATCGACACTGACCACTAACGCTTTTCCACACATCTCACGTGCTCGTGCGACGTCATAAACCACTTCAGCTGTCGCCGCCAAACCACCTGTAAAGTTATCTTGGCCAATCTTACCCTGAATCACCACCAATTTATCCGGCTGTAATAAAGCTTGATATTGCTCATAAACCTCAGCAAAGACGCGTACTTCAAGCCTTGCCGTCCGATCATCCAGCGTAATAAAAGCCATTCGACCACCGTTTTTATTCTTCATGGTTCTAATCGCAACAATCAACCCCGCAGTAATCACGGGAATCTCATTACGCTGATAGCCTTTTGACTCAGGTGCATCTAATTCGCTAATTCGTTTAGGAATAAAACGGGCGAGCTCTTCCACATAACGATCAATGGGATGCCCACTGAGATATAAACCCAACGTTTCTTTCTCAGCAATCAATAACTGTTCTTTTGACCATTCAGCAGCATTAACCAGAGGTTCATCTTCTGCCTCTGTGGGTTCAGACACCATTAGACCAAACATATCATTTTGGCCACTCTCACTATTTCGGCGATGTTGATCAGCAATCTGTGTCGCTTTAGTTAAACTTGCCTCTAAGCTTGCACGATGTCCACCTAAGTCATCCAATGCACCCGACTTTACTAAAGCATCCATCACTCGGCGATTTATTTTCTTCATATCAACCCGACGGCAGAAATCATACAAATTACTGAATGCATCACCACCTTCGCGTTCTTCAACAATGCCTGCTAAAGCTGCCTCACCAACGCCCTTAATCGCGCCCATGCCATAGCGAATTGTTTTATCATCTGCCACCGTAAAACGGATTTTACTGTGATTCACATCAGGTGGTAATACCGTCAAGTTCATATCGCGACATTCATCAATTAAGCCGACAATCTTATCTGTATTATCCATATCAGCAGATAACACCGCAGCCATAAAAGCCGCTGGGTAATGGGCTTTTAGCCACGCCGTTTGATAGGCCACCAAGGCATAAGCAGCAGAATGCGACTTATTAAAACCATATTCTGCAAATTTTTCCATCAAATCAAAGATAGGCCCGGCCGTCTTCTCATCAATGCCCCTCTTCTGAGCACCTTCAAGGAAAAACTGACGTTGTTGGGCCATTTCTTCTGCTTTTTTCTTACCCATCGCACGCCGAAGCATGTCGGCACTACCCAGACTGTAGCCAGCCAATACTTGGGCAATCTGCATCACTTGTTCTTGGTAGACAATAACGCCATAAGTTGGCTTAAGAATCGGCTCTAAATCCGGATGAGGGTAGTCCACTTTCGCCCGGCCGTGTTTCCGGTTCACAAAGTCATCGACCATGCCCGATTGTAAAGGTCCTGGCCGGAAAAGCGCCACCAGAGCGACGATATCTTCAAACGTATCTGGCTGAAGACGCTTAACCAAATCCTTCATCCCTCGTGACTCAAGCTGGAATACAGCCGTTGTCTCACAGCGTTTTAATAAGTCAAAACTTGCTTTGTCATCTAAAGGTAGATGAGAAATATTAATTTGTTCAAACTCGGCTTTTGGCAAAATCGCTTCAAGGTTCTTAACCGCCCAATCGATAATCGTGAGCGTACGTAAACCTAAAAAGTCAAACTTCACTAAACCTACGCTTTCTACATCATCTTTATCATATTGCGATACCAGACCAGCGCCATTCTGTTCACAATAAATCGGGGTATATTCCGTCAACGCCTTAGGCGCAATAACAACACCCCCCGCATGCTTACCGACATTACGCGTCAACCCTTCCAATTGGAGTGCCAGATCTATCAGCGTTTTAACATCTTCTTCTTTGTCATAGCGCTCTTTTAACAATGGCTCTTGTTCTAATGCCTTAGTCAATGTCATCTTTAACTCAAACGGCACTAACTTCGCTAAGCCATCAACCAAACCATATGGAAAGCCAAGAACACGGCCCACATCACGCAATACGGCTTTTGCGGCCATCGTTCCGTAAGTAATAATCTGTGAAACATGATCTCGACCATAATGTTCCGATACGTATTCAATGACCCGATCACGGCCTTCCATACAAAAATCGACATCAAAATCGGGCAAAGACACCCGTTCAGGATTTAAGAACCGCTCAAACAGCAAATCATATTGCAACGGATCAATATCGGTAATTTCAAGTGCATAAGCCACCAATGAGCCCGCACCTGACCCCCGTCCAGGCCCAACCGGAACACCATTGTTTTTGGCCCATCGAATAAAGTCGGCAACGATTAAAAAGTAACCGGGAAACCCCATCTCATTGATAACATCGAGTTCAATTTGTAAACGGTCATCATAGGCTGCACGTTGTTGCTCAAGTTCCGCTTTATCGGGAAATAACACGGGCAAGCGTTTTTCTAGACCTTGAAAAGATTCTTGTGTTAAAAACTCGGCAATCGTCATCCCTTTTGGTACAGGAAAATCAGGCAAATAATGTTGATCTAATATCAATTCCACATTACAGCGTTTAGCAATTTCAACCGTATTTTCAATTGCCTCTGGAATATCACTGAATAACGTCACCATTTCTTCTGGCGAACGCAAATACTGCTCAGGAGAATAATGCCGTGGCCGCCTTGGATCATCCAACAACCGCCCATCACTAATACACACTTTGGCTTCATGTGCTTCGAACTGCTCAGGCGCTAAAAATCGGACAGCATTGGTCGCGACAACCGGTAAGTCAGATTGGTTTGCTAGCGTGACCGCGGCTTCTAGATAACGCTCATCATCTTCTCGTCCTGTCCGCATCAACTCCAAATAAAGACGATCTGGAAATAATTTTTTCCAACTTTCAACGATGGATATCACTTCATCTTTTTGATTATTTAACAGCGCTTTAGAAAGCAAACCTTCACGGCTGGCTGAGATACAAATCAGTCCTTCTGTTTGTCCTTCCAACCATTCAAAGTCCAGCATCGGAACACCCAAGTGCTGGCCTTCAATGTACGCTCGTGATAATAACCGACATAAATTATGATAGCCCACCATATTCTGACAGAGCACAATAAAACGACTATTATTTTTTGAGTCAGCCTCATCCCTCAATCGAAGATCAGCGCCTAAAATCGGTTTAACTCCGGCCCGAATAGCTGCACTATAAAACTTCACTGCAGCGAAGAAGTTATGCTGATCTGTCAACGCGACCGCAGGCATACCAGCCTTGGCCACAGCAGAAATTAGCGGCTTAATTCTAACTAAGCCATCGACCAGCGAATAATCACTGTGAATATTTAAATGAACAAACTGTGCTGTCATAGAACCGACTTAATCCAAACCAAACATTTAAGGAAATTTAACCGGGCCAGGTTTAGTATCTAAGCCCATCGTCGCTTCAACAATCGACTGTGCTTCTTTCCGACCAACTTCAAATGCATCCGCCTCTGACATCGCAGGATTGAATTGACCTGACACACCTTCTGACACACTCTGATCTTGTTTGAGATAAAGTGTTTGAGTTGGGTAAGCAAACTCTACATCGAGTTGTTTTGCCAAACGCAGAATATCTAATAAGAAACGGTGACGCTCCCTTAATTCCATATTCCAATCGGGTGTTTCCCAAAACACATAAACCAGAATATCCAAAGATGCTGCATTGTATTGATTAAAATAGACCTGATAATAATCTTTACGCATATAAGGATGGAGACGAATCAATGCTCGTATGCCCTCGCAAAAAGCATCAATCTTCTCTGGTGGCGTGTCATAAGTCAGTCCTAACATTGATTTCATCCGACGAAAACGACGCGCACCCATATTATCAATTTTGGTATTTGTTAAAAATGCATTTGGCAATGTTATCAATGAATTATAGAATGTTCTTATCCTAGTACTTCTGAATCCAACAGCCTCAACAGACCCTTCAACATCACCAATTACAACCCAGTCACCTATCTGAAATGGTCGATCAAGTAATACCGTTAACGAACCGAAGAAGTTACCCAATAAATCTTTTGCAGCTAAGGCAAAAGCTAAGCCCCCCAGCCCCAAACCTGCTAGCAGACTCGTCACATCTATATTGAGATTATCAGCAGAAAAAATAACCCCCATCACCACAACAAAAACCTTCAGGCTCTTGCTGATCATAGGAACTAATAAATCATCAAAACGGTTACTTGTTTTTAATGCCTTTCGCATCAATAAGACATAAACAATATCGACTAATCTGAATGCACTCCATACAGCTGAAATACTAACCAGCAGTTTCACTGCTACCGACAGAATCACCAAAGCCGTATCCGGTAAACCAAGTAAACCTAGTAAGAACCACCAAATCAAGGCCATCGCCATTAAGCCCAATGGCCTTAGAATAGAATCCTCAACCCCCTCATAAGCGGCATGACTCACTTTCCATCGCCGGACATTTTTAGAAAGGAACCAAGCCACCAACTTATCAGCAATGAAACCCACAACAACAACAAAGAAAATGCCTAGCCATTGCCAGTATTCAAGCAAAAAGCCATCTTTTAATACATCAGGTAATTTTGACCTTAAATGAATATAAAAGGGTAAAACAACTTTGGGGTCTTTAGTCCCATTTTTTGCTGGCGCGTCTAATAATCCTTCTAAAATATCAGGTAAAGCACGTAAGGAAGTCTGACTAAACAGCCAGCGCCCATCTGCTTGTTTTAAAATCGTCACATTACCCTGTGAATAACGACCAAAAATATACTTGTCACCCATGGGTTGACGCGGGATTTGATTTAATACAACAGTTTTGCTACGTTCAATGACAGACAATAATATGGTCGATAACCCTCGGCCTTTTTGTTGGCGAATGACTGCCGGTAAATAACTCAAGTCCATGGTTGAAATGGCAATCTCAATCTGACCTTTTTCACCTTCAGAGACTGCGGCCATTGCATTCACAAAAGTCTGCATTGTCGTCCGGGCATCTTTCAACGTCTCTGGCACCTCTGAAATGTCAGATTCAGAGCTAGTACCTTCACTGGTTTCTGCAGCAAATAAGACCGGCTGTACAGCCAACAAACTCAACAATAAAACAAATCGCATCAACATTTTTATCACGCTAAATTAAACTCCAACTCAGGATTAGGCGCATAACCTAATACCGTTTGCACCGCATTTTTCCACTCTTCACTTGCCATTAAAGTGTCTCGTTGTAAACCATGACGGCCATGTAAGCGAATTAAACGCATATGCCGTAACGGGTCTTGCTCAACCTTCAGGCCATCAATCACTTGTATGACACTATCAGGCTTATTACACACCAAAATCATGTCACAACCCGCCGACAAAGCAGCCTCGGCACGTGCCACACTGTCGCCCATAACAGCAGCTCCAGCCATACTCAAATCATCACTTAATACCGCACCCTGAAAACCCAAACGCGTTCTTAGCACTTCCCGAATCCAAAACGGTGAAAAACAAGCTGGCAGACTATCACTTTTTTCATACACAATATGGGCCGGCATAATACCAGCTAACGCACTGTTACATAACTGCCTAAATGGCAACATATCTGCCTCTAACATATCCTCAAAATAGCGTGTATCTGTTGGCAGACCGAGGTGGGAGTCGACTTCAACAGCACCATGACCAGGGAAATGTTTACCAACCGCTGGCATCCACGCACGCTTCATACCTTCAATATAAGCACGGGCGACGGTAGTAACAGTGTCTGGATCACGATGAAAAGCGCGATCGCCAATAACCTCACTAACGCCATAGTCCAGATCAAGTACGGGGGCAAAACTAAAGTCCACCCCGACGGCACGCAATTCTGCTGCCATTAGCCAGCCTGTTATTTCAGCACGTGATAGTGTTAATTCTGGCTGGCGTTCATACCCTTGACCCAAGACACCCACCGGTGGTAGCCGCGTAAAGCCATGACGAAAACGTTGTACACGACCACCCTCATGATCAACTGCAATCAATAAGTGGGGATCGCGTAATGCACGGATATTCGCAGTCAATGCGGAGACTTGTTCTGGAGATTCGTAATTTCGACTAAATAAAATCACACCGCCCACCAAGGGATGCTGAAGTATTTCAGCCTCTTCTTCGGTCAAGGTTAGCCCAACCAAATCGACCATCAAAGGGCCTAATGTCATAACAACACCTATTCGCTAATCATTACGTGAGTACCCGGCTTAACTAAGTTAAACAAGGTCACTACATCGTCATTTCGCATCCGGACACAGCCATGTGATAACGGCTCACCCATTGGTAAATCATCCGGACAACCATGGATATAAATATAACGTTGCATTGTATCAACATTTCCCAATCTATTTCGTCCGACTTCCAAGCCACTCAACCATAAAATACGCGTCAAAATCCAATCCCGGTCAGGATATTGTTCAGCCAAAGCCGCATGATAACTTTCTTCTGTTGGTCTACGACCAACAAACACCGTATTTTTAGCTAAATTACCACCAATACATGCACGAATAATATGGCGACCTCGTGGTGTACAGCCACTGTCTTTTAGCTCTCCTGGACCACTCAATGCCGTTGAAACATCGGCTTCAAATACACAACCATTCCCTGACATTAATCGACAATGCTGATCAGAAAGGGAAATTAATAATTCTAATTGTCCCTGTTCACTCATAAAAACTGTTCCTCGAAAAATTCGCGAAAACGTTTATCAACCCAATATTTAGGCTTCAAGGGATTTCTGCCATAAACAAAACCAACATGGCCACCCGTTTTGGTTAGTTCTAGCGTCACTTTTGACGATAACTCTGCTGCTGTTGGAATCGCTTCAGGTGTCATGAAAGGATCATTTTGACTATGTAGCACAAGCGTAGGCACTGTAATCGACTTTAAATACTGTCGCGCACTCGATTTATTGTAGTAATCATCAGCACTATCAAAACCGTGCATCTTCGCTGCCACATTATCAACGAGATAAAATGTATTTGCCTGCTTAAACTCATCAAGATCTATTGGCAACGGCATCACCTTATGCTTCTCCATCACTTTTTTACGTACCAAATTGATTAAATGACGCTGATATATCCTAGAAAAACCCGTCGTCAAGTGCTCTGATGTATTCGACAAATCAAATGGTACAGAGACAGCCATCGCAGCAGACAGCGGCGTTTCCTTTCCTTTCTCACCCAAATATTTTAATAAAGCATTGCCACCGAGAGAGACACCGAAAGCACCCAAAGGCCGATCAGGGTATCGCTCACGTAAAACTTGAATAAAATAGTCTATATCTGGACTATCTCCAGAATGATACCAGCGCGGTAAACGGTTTCCTTTCTTACCACAGGTCCGAAAGTGCATCAGAACACCCTGCCAACCAAAGTCACGTACGATCTTTAGAACACCTTGGACATAGCCCGAATCAATTGATCCTTCCAAGCCATGGAATAAAGCAATAATTGGCCCTGATAATGTTGGCTCAGTCCACGCTAACTCAACAAAATCACCATCTGGCAACTCCAAAACTTCTTCTGTCAGCGTTAATGGAATCGGTCTTCTAAATAATGTCGGGAACAGCGTTTGGCTATGCCGCTCAGGCAACCAACAGGCTGTTTTAAACTCACTGTCAATGATTGTGCCCTGCGTCATAAGCTCTTTTTCACATAAATTTAAATAATGCAAACTGACCCTCATTATTAGTCAATCATGTGTTGACGAGTCACTTCAATAGTAACTATTCTAAATCAACATTTACCAATAATAATAAAGCGTCGCACTGCTATACAATAATAATTAATAAAAACAAATACTTGCAAGAAAAACATCTCAAGAAAGTATTCTTTTTTAGCTTGACCTATATCATTTTTATCGTCATCTTCACTTACTTAAACGTTCTCAACAAAAAGCAAACCTTATACCACCAGCTCGACAAGCAACTCGAAGATGCTGCGATGGTAACAGATTTGCTGCTGCCATCGGCACTACATCACAAAGCCATGACGAAAAGTGATATCACTGAAAC
>JABGUA010000125.1 GCA_018646825.1 Piscirickettsiaceae bacterium | reverse complement strand
TTGATGGGATTTTGGCTTAGTAATTCCCCCCCGAATGCAATTGAGGTTGCTAGGGTAGTAGGCAAGACCGTTGGGAGATCTAAAGCAAACAACCAATGTTCATTATGGGGCTCTAGTGTCACGGTGTATGTTGATTGCTTACCCGTCGTCGAAATAACAGGTGAGGCTTGCTCATGCCGAGAAGGTAATGTTAACTCTCGCCAAGTTGTGCCATCAGTGTTCCAAAGCACAGGTCCCCTCCAATAGAGTCCATGACCAGAAGGAATAGTTTGATCAAATTTAACCCGAAAGGCAACGGCATCTGATTGAATCAATTCGCTAATCTTGCCCAATGACATACTATTACTAATGCCCGTCTGTGCAGTATGAGTATCTTGAGGCAAGCCCCACAACGGGCCAGCTATTCTGGGAAAAAGAACGAATAACAGCAGCATCAACGGAATCGCCTGCAGTAACATTTTACTCGCTAGCTTTAACTGAGCCCGTTTGCTCATTACCTGCTTAATATCATTGAGGCTAATTAGGCAGCTTGTCATTAAAATAATGACGATAAACATCAATACAGCGGTTGGAATGCTCTGAGAATATAAAAAAGTTAGTCACAATTAAAAAATAGCCTAAAAAGCAGCTAATGTAATAATCACGATGATTACGAATTTCAACCACCTTCAACCCAACCATGACGATCAATAAAGCTGTACCCGCATCACGGCCAATAAGGTTGCCATAACTATTGAGCATCAATAGCCCAGTACCTGCAGCAATAAACCACTGTACAAAGGATAGCTCGCGGTGTTGTGAACCAGGTAAAGGCCAATGCTGCCAAATAGCCAACCCTCGCCAAGTAATCATCAGCAAAAATAGCAAACCGACCCAGAGCGGTTGATATGAAAAGTGGGGGACCGCTGCTAAGTTAAGACCCAGCATCAGCCAAGTAAGCGACGTATTCGAAGGCATGAGGCTCGGTTTAGTCATAGAGCGCCAATGCCGTTAAACAACGCTGTTTATGTGCATCACCTCGTCCAACATCAATTGTTAGATTTGGTAACATTAGGCCATACTCCAGCCCTTGTTCTTCAGAGTCTAAAACCCAGCGACAGAGTTGAGAGAGCCTAGCCTCAGTATCAATAAGTGAGGCCGTTGCTTGCCACGATAAAAGTAATTGACCGGAGACACTACTGCTAAATTGTTTAGTACGTAAGGTGTCATCTCGTGCCATTGCTTTCCAGGCAATGGCGTGCACAGGGTCGCCATCACGGTATGCTTGGAAGCCTGAAAAGTCATCGGCGCCTTTTTGTTGTTCGCCATGATGCGTTTCTCCATCACCACTAGCCGAAGGTAAAGGTAATTGCCCAATGGGTCTTGGGTATACTATGGCAACACAGTCGGGCGTGAAATACGTCCAAGTATCAAATAAACCGACCGGGAAACGCGTTGAGAGTCGAATTTGTCCTATGGTTTGCTGCCCACGCTGCAAACTAGCGAGGGTGATGCGATGTGTTGTGCTTTGTTGGGCGATTAAGGATGTGAGCGCCTGATGTGTTTGATATCGAAAACCAGTGATGTTTTTAAATGGGTTCCATGAGCGTTCTGTCGATTGTTTGCTAGCAATATCAAGATGGTAACAATCGTGTCGGTTAGGGTTATCAAAACGACAATAAAAAGGAATGGCCTGACCCATAAAGCAAGGCTCGGAATGAACCCTTAAAAGTTCTATCTTAGCGATATTACGATAGGTGTAATGAATAGCCAATTGGCCCATGCTGGCTAGCAAAAAACACAAGATATGGCCTAAGCTATTACTGTAATTAATCGCGGCTAATAAAATGAGTAATAAAAAAATGCCGTATAAAACACCAAAGCGGGTTGGCAGGATAAAGACACGTCGGCCCCTTAATGTATTAAAGCGCCGGTAAAGCTGACTAATGGCATTCATAGGGCAAGGTTAAGGAATGGGCACCTGAGCAACAAGAGAAGCGGAAAAGTCATGTTTGGCATCGCCATCTCGTGCTTGTAAACGGTGATTCACAACGGCCGGCAAGACCGACTGGATATCTTCAGGTAATGTTTGTTGACGACCTGCAATAAATGCCCAAGCTTGTGCAGCTCGAATGAGTCCTAAACCTGCCCGAGGGGATAGGCCGTGTTCATAAAGACCAGAGTCGCGGCTGAAAGCGAGTATTTTCTGAACATAATCTACCAATGCGGGGGAGGTGTGCACTTGTGAGACATCATCTTGAAGTGCTGTTAATGCGGCGGGGTCTATAATTGCCTTGAGTTGCTGTAATAATTGTTGGCGGCTAGTGCCGGATAGTAATTGGCGTTCAGACTCTGCATCAGGATATCCCATAGCAAGTCGCATTAGAAAACGATCTAATTGTGATTCAGGTAAAGGGAAAGTGCCAATTTGGTGGGAGGGGTTTTGAGTTGCGATAACAAAAAAGGGTGTAGGCAGAGAGTGGGTTTGGCCCTCAATCGAAATTTGTCGTTCTTCCATAGCTTCAAGCAAAGCACTTTGCGTGCGAGGTGTCGCCCGATTGACTTCATCAGCTAAGATTAATTGGCTGAAAATAGGACCAGGGTGAAAGTGAAACTGTTGGCCATCACGATCAAAAATAGACACGCCTAAAATATCAGCTGGCAGCATATCACTGGTAAATTGTAAGCGTTGAAAATCGAGTCCAAGCACCTTGGCGAGTGTATGCGCCAAGGTGGTTTTGCCAACACCAGGTAAGTCTTCAATTAATAAATGGCCTTGAGCAAGCAAACAAGTCAATGCCAATCGACTAGTCTGATGCTTACCCACAATAATGTCATTGACGGCAGAGAGAATGTTGGCCGTATGAGGTGAAGTCATGTTGTTATCCCAAAATCAATATCTCCGTTATTGTGTCACACTCTATGACACCAGTTTGTGACGGAATCTGGGTTCTCTTGTTCTAATTGCCTGATGAGGGCAAAGCAAATAACTGGGTGACATTGTGAGTCGTTATTTTGGCAATTGAGTCAGGAGCTTCAGTGCGTAAGTCAGCTAAGCTACCTAGAATGGGTATGAGTGATTCTGGTGAGTTACGTTGACTCCTTTGACCTTGTAATGGCATATCAGGTGCATCGGTTTCTAGTGCAATTGCAGGGAGCGGTAGTTGGCTAAAGAGCTGTCTTATACGCGTGGCTTTATCGTAAGTCACTGTTCCGCCGATACCTAGCAAAAAGCCAAGCTGGATATAGAGTAAAGCTTGTTGATGACTGCCACTAAGGGCATGAACGATACCACCCTTAACGCGATGCTTTTTTAATAATTGAATCACAACGTCATGGGCTTTTCTGACATGCAATATAACAGGCAAATCGAATTTAACCGCGAGTTCAAGTTGTTGCTCAAACAAAGCAATTTGCTTGGATTTATCATGATGTTCAAGATAAAAGTCTAAGCCAATTTCACCAATTGCAATTGGGCTGAAATAAGAAACATAATCATTCAGTTGGGAGATGTCAGCAGCAGTATGTTCTGCCATAAACATCGGGTGCAAACCGAGTGCAGCATAGAGCTTATCTGAATCTTGTGTGACGGATAAAAGGTGACTCCAACGTTCAGCCGTAACGCCAGGCACAATGATTCGTGTAATACCTTGTTGTTCACACCGGCTTAAAATGGCAGCACGGTCATCGTCAAAAACGCCAAAATCCAAATGACAATGACTGTCTATTAACATGTTTAGGGCATCAGTCTGGGGAGAGGCGAGACAATAGCGCTCCCTTCACCACGTGGATCACTTGCGGCATCCAACTGTCCTGTTTCCTTATCAAAAATAATTACCTGCATATTGCCATATTGGCGAGATAATACTTTAATATCATGGCCGTAATCTACCAGTGCTTGCTGTTCCTTATCAGAAAACCCAATCGATTCTAGTTGGATTACATTGGGCAGGTATTGATGATGATAACGCGGTGCGGATACAATCGTTTCGGCATCGTCACCTTCGATAAAATCAAGTAAGCCCAATAACACCATGGTGATAATACGACTTCCCCCGGGGGTGCCGATGACCATTAGGCGGTCATCATTTTCGATGAAAGTAGGCGTCATACTCGATAACGGCCGTTTGAAAGGCGCGATGGCGTTGGCTTCATTACCAACAAGACCATAGCCATTAGCTGAACCAATTTGAGAGGAAAAGTCATCCATTTCATCATTCAGTAAAACGCCAGTACCCGGTGCAACAAAACCAGAGCCAAAAGGGTAATTAATACTCAATGTCGCGGCAACACGATTACCATATTGATCGATGATAGCAAAATGGGTGGTATCTTCGCCTTTGCTTGATGAATCAATTAATGCCGCATTATCACTTGCCAGATCAATATCAATCTCTGATGCCAGTGTTTGAGCATAATCAGGACTTATTAAGTGAGGCGGGATAGAAACAAAATCACTGTCGCCAAGATATTGACTGCGATCGAAATAAGCCCGACGCATCGCTTCAACAATTAAATGGCGTTGCTGAGGTTCATCTGAC
The DNA here is from genome assembly GCA_018646825.1 of Piscirickettsiaceae bacterium. Taxonomy (GTDB): domain Bacteria; phylum Pseudomonadota; class Gammaproteobacteria; order Nitrosococcales; family Methylophagaceae. Next base: position 3,106 of record JABGUA010000125.1, on the reverse strand, counting down.
TCCGCTAAAGGTAAATAAGTCAGTTGGTTTAAAATTTGAGTTAACACAATACCACCCGAGGAGGGTAACGCGGCCGAGCTAATTTGATAGCCTTGGTATTGGCTTTTTATAACATCGCGTTCTATGACTTGGTAATGATCTAAATCGGCCTGCGTCCATATACCACCAGACTCCGAAACCCCTTTCAATAGGTGCTGTGCAATATCACCTTGGTAAAACCCATCACGGCCATGTTGTGCTAACTGCGTTAGGGTATAAGCTAAATCTGTTTGAACCAAAATATGATCGGTATTGGGTACAAGATCGTTATTCAAAAAAATAGCAGATGCTGCCGGTGATGCTTGCAGGGCTTTTAAACGAAAAGTGGCTAATGTCCGGTAATGGTCCGAGAGAGTAAAACCTGATTTTGCATGTTGAATAGCGGGTGCTAGGGTCTGTTGCAGTGATAAGCGACCATAAAAATGACTAATATGATCTAAAGCTGCAGGTAACCCTGGAATACCGGCTGCCAATGGGCCATCCAATGAGGCGGCCTTATCATGCTGTCCATCCGGTCCTATGTACATATCCCGATCGGCAGCCCCCGGGGCGACTTCTCGGCCATCGATCATAACTTGGTATTGGTCAGAAGCACGGTGCAATAACCAAAATCCACCACCACCTAAGCCCGACCCCGTAGGTTCTACTACGGCAAGGACAGCACTGACTGCCACTGCGGCATCAAAAGCATTACCGCCTTGTTTGAGTATATCTAATCCAGCTTGGGTTGCGAGAGGGTGTGCTGTTGCTATAGCAGCTTTTTGAGTGGGGAAGACATGGCTGCAACCGATTAAAGTGCTGAAAAATATAACAAAAAATAAACGGCTGAATGAACCCATTAGCGCTGGTGCTTTCTCAAAGAAGTTTCGCGTTGTTTCTCATATTGTGCCTGCTTTTTAGCACGATTAGCAGCGATTACTTTGGCGGTGTCACCGCCGATATGGACTTCTCCACGTTGTTGCGCTAATTGCATTTGCTTTTCACGTTCAGCAAAACGGGCTTTTTGTTTATCTGATGTCTTATCAAAACAGTGTGGACAGCTCACACCATGTTGAAATGTTTCGATTAACTTATCCTGCTCAGTAATGGGCATTCGACAAGCATTACACTGGTCGTAGTCACCTTTTTGTAATTGGTGATTGACTGTAACACGCTCATCAAAGACAAAACATTCCCCTTCCCACAAGGATTCTTCAGCAGGTACTTCTTCCAAATATTTTAGAATGCCCCCTTCTAAATGATAAACGTCGTCGAAGCCCTGCTCTTTTAAGAAGGCTGTCGACTTCTCACAACGAATTCCACCAGTGCAAAACATGGCGACTTTTGTGTGTTTCTTTGGATCTAATTGTTGTTTAACGTAGTCTGGAAATTCTCGAAAACTGTCGGTTTTAGGATTAAGTGCATCTTTAAATGTCCCGACCTGGACTTCATAGTCGTTACGTGTATCAACTAATAACACAGTTGGATCACTAATTAAGGCATTCCAATCGGACGGTTTAACATAGGTGCCTACGACTTGTTTAGGGTCAATTCCCTCAATGCCCATAGTCACAATTTCTTTTTTGAGTTTGACGCGACTGCGTAAGAATGGCGGTTGATCGGTATAGGACACTTTGTAACTCAATCCGGCTAATCTGGCATCAGACTGTAAAAAACTAAGGACAGCATCAATATCTGATTGACTACCAGCGATGGTGCCATTAATACCTTCTTGCGCTAATAACAAAGTGCCTTTGACATCATGTTCTAACATAAGGGCAAGAAGTGGCGGTTGTATGGCTTCGTAGTTATCGAGCGCGACAAATTTGTATAAGGCACAAACAACAATGTGGGACATGATGGCTTCCGGTGGATCAAAGTAGAAAAATAACCCCTATTTTACTGCGTTTTTTATAGCTTGTCTTGATTGTTATATCAGGGCTAGATCTAGGAGAACAATAAGCCTATCCTATTAATAAATAACGTTAACAAAAGTAAGAATAAATTCGATTGAGCGGCACCGGCGGGAGGCCATAAGTTATGATCGATTTACAAGCGTTAAAAACAGAAAATAAGCGATGGCATGAAGAGCATGCCTTATGGGTTGAAGAAACACTTCATTGGCAACGTGAAACGCAACGTTTAGTGGCCTTACTGTATAAATTAGAACGTGCCTTACCACAACATTCCTTAGCATTAACACAACATGTTGCCTTGATTAAAGAACATGAACGGTTAGTAGGTCAGTATGAAAGTGGCTTAGATGAGGAATGTTACCCAACCTGTCCAGGGTTTGACTCAGAAGCTGAAATAGAAGCGTTTCATCAGCATTTATGTCAATTGCATGGGGAAGCTGATCAATCTCATGCAGAATTGAGCAAAAAATATGTTGAAGAGATGGCCGATTTTAAAGCATTGGCGCAAAAATTGGTGGACTAATGGTTAACGGTTGCGCTTATTTCCAGCTTCGCACAGGACCCGTATCTATATGAATAAAACCAGATTTTGGGTAATAGCCGACGCCACCAGCGCGTATTGCTAGCGCTGCAGAGTTAAGTTTCGCCAAATCACATCCTGGTAAGGCGACGTCAATTGCTTTACCTTGCATATGGAAGCTTTTTTTCGCGACACCACTGCTTTTTTTCTGCAAATTGGCATTGGTAATAGGCGAGCGGTAACCTGAAATAACATTAAAGGGTTTGCTGCCGCCGACTTGGTCATGTAGTAAGTTGAGTAAATTAACTAACTGAGGGTCAATATCCATGACATCACCGGTACGATGATCCCTTAAAATTCGGTTTATCGCATCAAGTTCACTGAGTTGATATTCTCCCTCGGCCCAATAGGTTGCTTTAACATTTTCCCCTGTATGAAGGTTATGCAAAGCAAGACTCCGTTCAGTTGGATGTGCTGTGGCAAAGGTAGCAGTAGGGAGAGCGAGGGCGCTGGAGATGCCTAAGCCATATTGTAAAAAACGGCGTCGACTTTGTATGATTTCTGGGTGTTGCGACTGTGATTTTAACGTCATATTTCATACCCGGCCCTGAGGCCTATTTCTATACCTGAATTGCTGTGAAAAATAATTAGG
>JABGUA010000185.1 GCA_018646825.1 Piscirickettsiaceae bacterium | reverse complement strand
TACACATATAAAAAGTTTTGGGTTACTCCTGCAGGGGACCCAAACTTTGGCTTGCACTAAGGTGAGGGGAGAAAGTTTAAAAATAAGCTTCGCCCCTCCCCGGGGCAAGCCTAATCTAACATCCCAACAATCGGGGTGTGGAGGTTTGTGTGAAGAACGTAGTAGAGATGCGACCAGTGCAGGGCAGATTGCTGGCGCAGTTGTCTATGCCATGCTTACAGGTGTCGCTTTACCAACTGATAAGAACCAAAAAATAAGGGTCGCTATCATTATCAGTCCGTCTCTGGATGAGAAAAGAACCCATGTCAGAGTAAAGTTTCAGAGAAAGGTCTGGAATACGCGTGACCAAGTTTCAAAAGTTGAAACTATTAACGATCCTGAAATTTATCAGGAGTTCTTTAGCAAACTTTCCAAGTCTGTATTTCTTGAGGCAAACAATATATGAAAATCACAAGAGTCCTTCTTATCGTTGCTGCTGTAGCACCACTGATAACATTGTCAGGCTGTCAGTTGAACCCAAAGAAGCAGGTTTTAGCAGCCTCAGAAAGTCAAGTACAGCTCAGAAGCATTCAGACTCGAGTATTTGAATCTAGCGATAAAAACAAGGTTATGAGGTCAGCAATTAGCACTCTGCAAGATTTGGATTTCATCGTTGATAATGCAGACTTGTTGTTAGGTTCTGTGTCAGGCACGAAATTTGGTAAATCTGGAACTAAGATGTACCAGCTCAAAATGACTGTCAGTGTTCGTCCGAGAGGAGGTAAACAGATGGTGGTCAGAGCAAATGCGCAATATAATCTTGAGGCAATCGAAGACCCTAAACCCTACCAGGACTTCTTTACCGCATTAGGTAAGTCTCTATTTTTGACAGCCCAGCAGGTAGATTAGATATAGCCCGACAGCATCCACCCCTCGCACCAACTGAATTACAATCAGGCTTTATTTTTGTGAACGCTTTTTTAGAAGACTGATTAGGAATCAACTCGAGGAATCTTAAATGAAGTTAACATCTATTATTCTATCGCTTGTGTTGCTAGTTGGATGTAGCTCTGCTGCGTTGAGGCAATTAATTGCTGCTATGAACCCTTGCCCTTGTGGTTATTTGGGGGAGTCTCGTTGTCATTGCACAGAAGACCAAGTGCGCCGTTATCGAAGCAAGGTGTCTGGGCCATTGATGGATCGGATTGATATGATGATGCAAGTGCCTCCCGTGGCAAAGGGATTATTACGCCATGATGTGACTGTTGATAAAGGAGAAGACAGTGCTACGGTCAGACATCGCGTTGCTGAGGCGAGAGAAAGACAAGTATCGAGGGCAGGCAAGGCAAACTATTTGTTGTCACATGATGAGTTAACGAAATTTTGTGTTTTGACGGAGAGTGATTATCAATTATTGGAACAAGCCATTAGCCGGTTTGGTTTATCAGCGCGGGCTTATTATCGTATTTTAAAAGTCGCGCGGACTATCGCTGATTTGGCTGGCTCTGTTTCGATTGAGACATTGCATTTAACCGAGGCGATTGGCTATCGTCGTATGGATACATAGGCTTAGCAGTGCCGTGTTTTATTAAGCTGATTTTGGAATTGCAAATCTAGCTCATCGTTATATGATGGCTCGCTGTTTGATAAATAGGAATGCAGTCTTGTTGCATTTCTAAGCGATTCCATCTGAGGCTTTAATTACTGTGCGAGATCTTAACCCTGAGCAGCGCGAAGCTGCACGTCATGTTGACGGGCCTTTGCTGGTATTAGCCGGCGCGGGTAGTGGAAAGACACGGGTGATCACACGAAAAATTGCTTATTTGATTGAGCAATGTGGCATTAAAGCTCGCAATATCGCCGCTGTGACGTTCACGAATAAAGCTGCCCGTGAAATGAAGAGTCGGGTATCGGAATTGATGGCATCTCGTGATGTATCAAGTTGTGGTTTGATGGTCTCGACCTTTCATAATCTAGGTTTAACGATTTTACGTAAAGAATATGCCCATATTGGTTATCGTAGCGGCTTTTCTATTTTTGATGCACAAGATAGTTTGGCGGTGTTACGGGATTTAATGGGGCGAGATTTTGCTGCTGATAGTGAGCATGCTGAAAAATGCCAGTGGCAAATTTCAGAATGGAAAAATCAGTTAATTTTGCCTGAGCAGGCAATGAAAATAGCTGAAGATGAGCAGCAAGTGGCGGCTGCTAAAGTGTATGTGCGTTATGTTGAAGCCTTGAAAGCATACAATGGGGTCGATTTCGATGATTTGATTTTAAAGCCTGTTTTGTTGTTTCGTGATGTTCCTGAAGCATTAAAGCGTTGGCAAGCAAGAATTCATTATCTTCTGGTTGATGAGTATCAAGATACCAATGGTTGCCAGTATGAATTGGTCAAGCAGCTGGTGGGTATTCGTGAAGCACTCACAGTTGTCGGAGATGATGATCAGTCAGTGTATTCTTGGCGGGGTGCCCGCCCTGAGAATTTGGCACAGTTAGAGCAAGACTTTCCACGTTTGAAAATGATTAAACTAGAGCAAAATTATCGTTCTATGGGCCGTATTTTGCGGGTTGCGAACGGTTTGATTAGTCATAACCCCCATTTGTTTGAAAAAAAGTTATGGAGTGCCATGGGCGAGGGTGATGCCATTCGTGTGATTGGCTGTCGTGATGAAGACCATGAATCTGAAAAGGTTGTTTCTGAATTGCTCTATCACAAGCTTAAACATCAGGCTGATTTTAAGGATTATGCGATTTTATATCGGAGTAATCATCAGTCTCGACCAATAGAACGAATTTTACGTGAACATAATGTGCCGTATTTTTTAACGGGAGGGACGTCGTTTTTCTCACGGGTCGAAGTTAAAGATATGATGTCCTATCTGAGATTGTTGGCGAATCAAGATGATGATAATGCCTTTTTGAGGGTCATTAATACGCCGAGGCGTGGCATAGGAGCGACGACGTTGCAAACGTTGGGACATTATGCCGCCGAACGTAAAACAAGCTTGTTTGGGGCTTGCTTTGAAATAGGTTTGTCTGAGCATTTATCGGTTAAAGCGATGGCGCATCTGGAACATTTTACACGCTGGTTAATCGATATTGCTGATCGGGCTAAACGGGGTGATTTGATGGAAGCGATTCGCGATATGATCGAAGAAATCGATTATCGTGCTTGGTTAGAAGAAGTGACGGGTGATCCTGACCAAGCGATACGTCGGATGGAAAATGTCGAGGAATTACTTGTTTGGATTAGCCGTATTATTGAGAAAGATACCGAAGAAAAAAGTATTGGTGATATTGCTGCGCGTTTAACGCTGATGGATATCCTTGATCGGCAAGCAGATGAAAATCAGGAAGATGCGGTGCATTTGATGACATTGCATGCAGCAAAAGGTTTGGAGTTCCCCCATGTCACCATTATTGGTATGGAAGAAGAAATCTTGCCACACCGTGTGAGTATTGAGGAAGAAGGCATAGAAGAAGAGCGTCGATTAGCTTATGTTGGTATTACGCGAGCACAACGCAGTTTAATTTTCACGATGGCAAATACGCGCAAACGCTATGGTGAAAAAGTCGATTGTGAAGAGAGTCGGTTCTTACGAGAATTGCCCGCTGATGATTTGATCTGGACGACAGAAAAGACGCAAGCTGATCCAGAAGAACGTAAAGAAAGGGGCAAAGCGCATTTGTCTAATATTCGTGGCATGCTGAAATAAAGCAGCCATATTAAAAAGTTGGCTTGCAGCCTTTGCGCAGCCACTAATTCTACTTGTTTATCTCTGGTTTGATTTCTTAGTTTAAGGTGTTGTAAACGCACCCTTTTTTGGCCTGTTGATTCATGGCTATTTGCTTAAAATATGGAAATTGAATTTAATAGCGCCGGGACTAATTACTGTATCTTCTTTTAATAGCTTTTATCGATTGAATTTATCGGAACAAGTTGTTGGATAAATTTATGATAGGTCCTTAGAATTTGCCGAGTTAGTTTATTTTAAACCTCAACTTAAGGAGCTTTTTTAATGGCGTCTCTTATCAACACACAGGTCAAACCTTTTAACGTAACTGCTTATCATAACGGTAAAGACGTTGACGTTAGCGATGCAGATCTTAAAGGTAAATGGTCTGTTTTCTTTTTCTACCCAGCAGATTTCACATTTGTTTGTCCAACTGAGTTAGGTGATCTTGCTGATCATTACGCACAGTTACAAGATATGGGTGTTGAAGTGTACTCAGTTTCTACAGATACACATTTCACACATAAAGCATGGCATGACACATCAGATACGATTGCTAAAATCAATTTCCCAATGATTGGCGATCCAACCGGTACCGTCACTCGTAACTTCGATGTGATGATTGAAGAAGCTGGTTTAGCATTACGTGGTACTTTCGTTGTCGATCCTGAAGGCATGATTAAAGTGTGCGAAGTACATGATTTAGGTATTGGCCGTAGTGCTAAAGACCTTGTGCGTAAAGTACAAGCGGCACAACATGTTGCAGCAAACCCTAATGAAGTTTGCCCAGCTTCATGGCAGCCAGGTGAAGAAACATTAACACCGTCATTAGATCTTGTTGGCAAAATCTAAGCAAGACTAATTTATGAGTATGCCCGGGCATTTTTCCTGGGCATAACTTATTCTGAATATATAAAAGTAGACCGATTATGCTAGAAGCAACTATTGCAAGCCAATTAAAAAGTTACTTAGGTAACTTGAAGCATTCAATTGAGATCGTGGCTTCACTCGATGACAGTGCTAAATCAACAGAAATGCGTGAATTACTTGATGAAATTGCTGCTATGTCAGATTTGGTTACTGTGAGCCAGTCGCAGGATGAAGATGCACGTGCGCCTTCTTTTGCTATTGCTCGACCCTCTGAGCCGGCACGTGTCCGGTTTGCTGGGATTCCCATGGGACATGAGTTCACATCTTTGGTACTTGCCTTGTTGCATATAGGTGGTCACCCGATGAAATTGGATGACGATACCATTGCACAAGTCCAATGGATAGAAGGCGAATTTCATTTCGAGACCTATATTTCCTTGTCTTGTCAGAACTGCCCAGATGTTGTGCAGGCATTAAATATGATGTCAGTACTTAATCCGAATATTAGCCATGTCATGATTGATGGCGGTTTGTACCCAGATGAGATTGCATCGCGTCAGATTATGTCGGTGCCGACGGTTTATCTAAACGGTGAGGTATTTGGCCAAGGTAGAATGACATTACCTGAGATTGTGGCGAAACTTGATAGTGGTGCAGATGCTAAGACTGCAGAAAAAATTAATCAGAAAGATTCTTTTGATGTCCTTGTCATTGGTGGTGGTCCTGCGGCATCAGCTGCGGCTATCTATGCAGCACGTAAAGGTATCAGAACAGGGATTGTATCTGAACGTTTTGGTGGCCAATTAAATGATACCTTATCGATCGAAAATTTTATTTCTGTTCAGGAAACAGAGGGCCCTAAGTTGGCTTCGGCCATTGAGCAGCAAGTCAAAAGCTATGATGTTGATATTATGGAATTGCAGCGGGCAAAGACATTATCTTCAGTGAATGGCCAGATTAATATTGAATTAGAAAATGGTGCCACGTTACAAAGTAAATCTGTGATTATTTCCACTGGCGCCAATTGGCGTGAGCTTGGCGTTCCTGGTGAATCCGAATATCGCGGACATGGTGTCGCTTATTGCCCTCATTGTGATGGCCCGTTATATAAAGGCAAAGATGTTGCCGTTGTTGGTGGCGGTAATTCTGGCGTTGAAGCAGCGATTGACTTAGCGGGTTTAGTTAATCAGGTGACGTTACTTGAGTTTGCTGATGCGTTAAAAGCTGATGCTATATTACAGACTAAATTAGCAACATTGCCTAATGTGACGGTGATTACCAGTGCACAAAGTACCGAAGTGATTGGTGATGGCTCAAAGGTGACAGGACTAGTTTATATTGATCGTGTTTCAGGTGATGAAAAACGATTGGATTTAGCCGGTATTTTTGTTCAAATTGGTCTACTACCGAATACAGATTGGTTAAAAGGCATTGTTGATTTGAGCCAATATGGTGAAGTTGAAGTGGATGACCATGCACGTACATCAATGGATGGGGTCTTTGCTGCGGGGGATGTGACAACAACACCATACAAACAGATTATCATTGCAATGGGGGATGGGGCTAAAGCAGGATTAAGCGCTTTTGACTATCTTATTCGCCAAGAAAGCTAATTTTTCGGGTCTTTAAAAACAAATAAACCTGCCATTGGCAGGTTTATTTGTATAACAATGCAGCCCAGCCATCTTTAAATCGTAGGACATAAAGACCCGAGGCTTTCCGTCCTTGGTTCACACCAAGTTTGGCTAAAAGAATAGAGATAATATAGACCCAAAAGGGTGCAGGGTCAATTATTTTGTCACCATTTTGTCACAACTAGGCAGTCTTGATGCCCTAGTTTGGTTCAGATAGTATTCAGTTTGTTTGTGTTAGCTATTTTTTGTATGAAAAAGGTGCATGACTAAAACAACGATGCTGCCTACGATTAGCCCTGTTAATAACTCAGCAGCAATGCTAGGGAAGCCCTGAAAAAGGTCGTGTATCCATACGATGTTATGGACAAACATACCCCCGCCGACGAGTAACATAGCAATGGTGCCGATGATGCCTAAAATGCGGATAATATAGGGTAATGCAGCGATTAGATTATGGCCGGCTAAGCGAGTAAGCTTCGCGCGTTTTCCTTGTTGTGCTTTTGATTTATTGATTAATGCTATTCCCATATCATCCATACGGACGAGTAAGGCGACTAAGCCATAGACACCAACGGTTGCTAATAGCGCGATAATGCTGACGACAAGGATTTGTATGGGGAGTGTTTGTTCTATGACGGTTGAGAGTGTGATTACAATGATTTCGATCGAGAGGATAAAATCAGTTCGAATGGCATCTTTTATTTTGGTACCTTCATGCTTGGCTTTTTGGTCTGGAGTTAATGATATTTGTTGCTGTTTTTTGTTATGTAATTGCGCGTTAGGGGATATCCATTCGAAGACTTTTTCTGCACCTTCATAACCCAAATAGGCACCGCCTAAGAGTAGAATTGGAACGATGAGCTGAGGAATAAAAGCGCTGAGCAGGAAGGCCAAAGGGAGAATAATAAACTTGTTAAGCATTGAGCCTCTGGTGATGGCCCACAGGACATGTAATTCTCGTGAGGCACTAAATCCCGTCGCCTTTTCAGCATTGACGGCTAAATCATCACCCAATAGGCCCGCAGTCTTTTTTGCTGCTATTTTTGTTAATACTGCGGTGTGATCCAATAAGATGGCGATGTCATCGAGTACTACAAAAATCCCAGTGGCCATGTTTTCCTTACGCTTTGTTATTAGCGTTATTGGTGTGAAAAATATCGTTAGTATTTTAGAGTATTTATTCGAAGGAGGGATGATTATCAGCTAGTTGGGTCGTTATTTTCATAAATAACCATTATTTTTCTATTTAATTCCCTTGCCATTATATGGTTAATTAGCTACGGTTGGCTGTAAAGCTATATATTTAGTTCTTTTTGCTGTTGTAGGGAGGGCTTATTTCTAATAATGTTGTTAGAACAGTATTCATTTGTTTGGTAATGAACGATTGAGTAAATAGGACGAATAAATGGCAGGTGCTTTAATAAAGTTATCGCTTGAGGATATTGAGATTGGTGTGCCACTCGCCTGGCCAATTTATGATCGTAACGGCACCTTTTTAATCAAAAAAGACTTTGTCATTCAATCAGAATCGCAAGTTGCTCGTTTGCTGGTTCATGGTGCTTTCGGACTAGCGGAAGAAATGGGCCGAGCAGCTGAAGAGCCGACTGCTCCAATTGCAGCTAAAGCCAAATATTTTTCGCCATTCAATATTTTAGAAAATGTCACTAATCAGTTGGCCATTACATTGGCCAATAGTGATAATGCTGATGTCAATTTTACTGATGAAATTATGGCATTAGTGGCAGAAGTACAACGTGCTTGTTTTCGTGATGCCAGTGCAGCTTTAGCCTCTTTATTTGTATTAGAAAAAGGCAGTTACCCGATAAAACATTCTGTCGATGTGGCGGTGTTATCTGGCTTGATGGCGAGAAAGAGAGGCATCAAAGAAGAAAATCATGCGTCGATTATCGCTGCGGCTTTGACTATGAATATCGCGATGATAAGCTTGCAAGAAACGCTGTTTCAACAAGAAACCGCCTTAACGGATGATCAGAAAAAGCAGATTTCTAATCATTCGACTCGAGGTGTTGGCATGTTACGTTCTGCGAAGGTAACAGATCGGCTCTGGCTCAAATGTGTTCT
>JABGUA010000154.1 GCA_018646825.1 Piscirickettsiaceae bacterium | reverse complement strand
TGAGTCCATTGGGTGTTGTTAAACAAGCCAGCCTTCTTAAGGGTGCTTATCCAGCCTATCTGGATTTGGTCAAACGTCAGTTAAGGCAAGATTATCCCGATGAGGCATTAAGCTCAGAAGGTTTGCGCGTTTTTACTAATCTCAACCCCATTGCACAGAATAAAGCCGAAGCCGCGCTGACAAAGACGATTTCATCACTTGAAAAGCGTCATGGCGAACGGCTTACTGATCTACAAGGTAGTATGATTGTCACCGACCCTCAAACAGGCGAAGTGATTGCTGTCATTGGCGGACGAGAAACGCGTTACCAAGGCTTTAATCGCGCTTTGGATACCTTGCGTCCTATTGGTTCTCTCGTCAAGCCAGCTGTGTACCTAACTGCCGTTGAGCAAGGTTATCATCTTGCAAGTCCGCTCGACGATTCCCCTTTTGAACTAACGATGCCTAATGGTCAAATTTGGCAGCCCGAAAATTTTGACCACCAATCACATGACCCCGTGCAACTGCACCAAGCCATGGCTAAATCTTATAACCTGGCAACAGCCCGGCTAGGTATGGAACTGGGCTTAGAAAATGTTATCGATACGCTTCGCCGTCTCGGCGTTAAACGTGAGCTAAATGCTTATCCCTCTTTATTGCTTGGTGCACAAGGCTTATCGCCATTAGAAGTAGCTAAAATGTATCAAACGATGGCATCAAATGGTTTCCAAATGCCGTTGCGAGCCATTCGACAAGTCACTGATAGTCTGGGGCAAGAACTGTCTCGATACCCATTTGAATTAGAGCAGACCATTGATACCAATACGATCCATTTGCTGCAATATATGTTGCAAGAGGTCACCCGGACAGGTACAGCACGCTCTATTTATTCACGTTTGCCAGCTGATATCAATGTTGCGGGTAAAACGGGCACATCTGATTTACAGCGTGACAGTTGGTTTGCTGGTTTTGCCGGTAATCGCTTAGCCGTAGTCTGGCTTGGACTGGATAATAATGAACCTGTCCCTTTTACCGGTTCAAGTGGTGCTTTACGTGCTTGGACTGATTATATGGCGAATGAAACTTTAGATCCTTTTATTGCTCCGGCCCCGGAAAAAATAGAATACCTCTGGATTGATCAACAAACTGGTAAGCTTGCTGATGCCAGATGTCCGGAAGCACAACAATTGCCATTTATTATTGGCAATAGTCCGACTGAACAAGCAGACTGTGGTTATGGTCTAACCGATGATCCTTTACCCATCATCGAGAACTGGATGAAACGTTGGTTTCAATAATGTTAGGAAAAATGATACAAATGATTGAGTATAAGTACGCTGCGCGCCGCATTTTCGGTAGCCTTCTTTTGGTGGCTATCAGTGCCTGTTCGACGACTCCTACTACACCGCCGCCGCCATTGGTCGAAATTGAAGTTCCTCGTGCCCCGGCGCCTGCTGTCAGTATTCCTGCTCCAGAGTCAGTTATGATTTCTGAACTACCCAATCAAGCGGACATTAGCCCTACTGTTGTGCCTGTCTCCCCTTCTATTATTGCCACTAAACAACAAAACCCTGCTGTCATCGCTTTACTTGATTCTGCTAATACGGCGCAGCAACAAGGTGACTTTAAATCAGCACAGACCACTTTACAGCGCGCGCAGCGTATTGCGCCACGCGATCCAGAAGTCTATTACAAACTGGCAGTGACCCACCGTAACTTGCAAGATTATCGTTTGGCAGAACAAGTCGCATTAAAGGGCGTATCTATTGTGCAAGGACAGAACACCCAATTGCGAAAATTTTGGCTACTAATTGCCGATATTCGGATGCAATCGGGTGATATCGTTGCTGCTGAGAAAGCAGAGCATACCGCCAGTCGATATTAAGTTAATCTTTTAAAGATAGAACATCCTGCATGTCATATAGGCCTGAGGTATAAGACATTAGCCAAGCTGAAGCCCGCATGGCACCTAAGGCAAAAGTCATTCTACTTGAGGCCTTATGGGTGATTTCAACGCGCTCACCTTCTGCTGCAAACATGACGGTATGATCACCGACAATATCACCTGCTCGGACTGTTGCGAAGCCAATGGTGTCACGATCTCTTTCGCCTGTTCGGCCTTCTCTGCCGTAGACAGCACACTTGGCTAAATCACGGCCTAGCGCATCGGCAACCACTTCGCCCATACGTAAAGCAGTACCTGATGGGGCATCGACTTTATGGCGGTGATGGGCTTCGACGATTTCAATATCAACATCATTACCTAATACGCGGGCAGCAATATCTAATAATTTTAATGATAAGTTAACCCCGACACTCATATTGGGTGCGAGCACAATGGCAATGTCGTTTGCAGTTTGTTCTATGGTGGCTTTTTGGTCGGCAGTAAAACCGGTTGTCCCAATCACTAAACGGCACTTGTTCTCTAAACAGTGCGGTATTAGTGCCATTGTCACTTCAGGTAAAGTGAAGTCGATGATGACATCTGAATTGGCTGTGGCTGTGGCTACATCACTGGTGATGGCGACATTGAGTTTGCCTACCCCGGCCAGTTCACCAGCATCGGCGCCAATCAAACTTGATGCAGCGCGATCAATCGCAGCGCTTAATGTTAACCCTTCCGTTTGCTGAACGGCTTGAATCAGGCAACGGCCCATTCTGCCAGCGGCACCATTAACGGCGATACGTGTTGTCATGTTTGACCTTTGTCTTTAATTATCATCAATATTGCGCTTATTGTAGCGTTAAGCAGCTTCAGCCTTAAAGGCTTTAATCAAAAAACTCTTTCACTTTATCTAACCATGAGCTATGTCTAGGGCTATGTTTACTGTGACTGCTTTCTAATGTTTCGGCAAATTGTGCTAATAATTCTTTTTGTTTCTTAGATAGTTTAACGGGTGTTTCAACTATGATACGGCACATCAAATCGCCTGTTGCGCCGCTGCGAACCGATTTAACCCCTTTGCCACGCAGTCTAAATTGCTGGCCCGTTTGAGTACCTTCCGGCACTTTCAGGCTCGCTTTACCAGCTAAGGTTGGCACTTCTAATTCACCACCTAAGGTTGCTGTCGTAAAGCTAATCGGGACATCGCAAAATAGATTATTATCATCTCGCGTAAATACGTCATGGCGTTGCACCTGCACTTCAACATATAAGTCACCCGGGCCACCACCACCCTGTCCAGCTTCTCCTTCTCCAGATAACCGGATACGGTCGCCTGTATCGACTCCAGCGGGGACTTTAACTGATAGCGTCTTGTGTTCTTGTATTTGGCCTTCGCCATGACAATCACCACATGGAGACTGAATCATTTTCCCGGTGCCGTTACAGTGTGGGCAAGGTTGTTGTACTGAAAAGAAACCTTGTTGCATGCGCACTTGGCCATGACCAGCACAGGTAGTACATGTGACGGGTTTCGTTCCAGATTTCGCCCCTGAGCCATCACACGTTTTACACTCAACATGTGTTGGAATGCGGATTTCAACTGTTTTTCCTGATACCGCGTCTTCTAGTGACATTTCTAAGTGATAACGTAAATCTGCTCCGCGGTAACCACCTTGTCGCCCGCCGCCACCTGATGCGCCAAAAATATCATTGAACACATCGCCGAACACGTCACTAAAGCCAGCTCCACCTCGCTGTCCGCCACCACCCATCGACTGATCAACACCTGCATGACCAAATTGATCGTAGGCTGCACGCTTTTGCGCATCGGATAGGATTTCATAAGCCTCTTTGGCTTCTTTAAACTTTTCTTCGGTATCAGCATCGCCAGCATTACGATCTGGGTGAAACTTCATCGCCATACGACGATAAGATTTTTTAATCTCTGCCTCGGTCGCGGTACGGGAAATCTCTAATACGTCGTAAAAATCTCGTTTGGCCATCTACATTGCACCCTGCTATTTATAGAACAAAACAGGCGTAGGAAACCCTACGCCTGTTTATTATTTCTTACTTTTAACTAACGACTATTTTTTATCGTCGTTCTCATTCACTTCTTCGAACTCAGCATCAACAACATCGTCCGCATCTGATTTTGGTGCGTCTTGCGCTGCTTCACCCGCTTCAGCATTTTCTGCATAAGCTTGTTCTGCAAGTTTAGATGACGCTTCAGCTAAGGCCTTTGTTTTCGCTTCGATCTCCGCTTTATCTTCGCCTTTCAACGCTTCCTTAAGATCAGCAATCGCAGCTTCAATTTTCACTTTTTCATCTGCGTCGATCTTGTCACCTAGTTCAGTAATCGACTTTTCAGTGCTGTGAACTAAGGCATCACCTTCGTTACGTGCAGTGACTAATTCGTGGAATAGACGATCTTCTTCGGCATGTGCTTCGGCATCTTTCACCATTTGTTCGACTTCTTCATCAGACAAACCGCTTGATGCTTTGATAACGATAGATTGCTCTTTACCGGTTGTTTTATCTTTGGCAGAGACATTCAAAATACCATTGGCATCGATGTCGAATGTGACGTCAATTTGTGGTTGCCCACGCGGTGCTGCTGGAATATCTGACAAATCAAAACGACCTAGCGATTTATTGGCTGATGCCATTTCACGCTCACCTTGCATAACGTGAATTGTTACCGCTGGTTGATTGTCTTCGGCTGTTGAGAACACTTGATTTGCTTTCGTCGGAATCGTGGTGTTTTTCTCAACCAATTTAGTCATCACCCCGCCCATCGTTTCGATACCCAAGCTCAATGGGGTAACGTCTAATAGCAGGACATCTTTTACATCACCGGCTAATACCGCTGCTTGAATTGCCGCACCTGCTGCAACTGCTTCGTCAGGGTTAACGTCTCTACGCGGCTCTTTGCCAAATAAAGCTTCAACCGCTTCTTGTACTTTCGGCATTCTTGTTTGACCCCCAACCAAAATCACATCATCGATCTCAGAGAGTGATAAACCAGCATCTTTTAATGCGACTTTACACGGCTCCAAACTACGTGTGATGAGATCTTCAACCAATGACTCTAATTTGGCACGTGTTAAACGCACTTCCATATGTTTAGGCCCTGATGCATCAGCAGTCACATAAGGTAGGTTAATGTCAGTTTGTGAACTTGAAGACAACTCAATTTTCGCTTTTTCCGCCGCATCTTTTAATCGTTGTAATGCTAAAGGATCTTTGGCTAAATCAATACCTTGGTCTTTTTTGAATTCATCAACTAAAAATTCAATAATGCGTTGGTCAAAATCTTCACCACCTAAGAACGTATCACCGTTAGTCGCTAATACTTCAAACTGGTGCTCACCTTCGATGTCTGCGATCTCAATAACGGATACATCAAATGTACCACCACCCAAATCATAAACTACGACCGTTGAGTCACCGCGTTTTTTGTCCATGCCGTAGGCAAGTGCAGCCGCAGTCGGCTCATTAATAATACGTTTCACTTCAAGACCGGCGATTTTACCTGCGTCTTTGGTTGCTTGACGTTGTGAGTCATTAAAGTAAGCAGGTACGGTGACAACTGCTTCTGTCACTTCTTCGCCTAAAAACTCTTCTGCTGTTTTTTTCATTTTCATCAAAACACGGGCAGAGATCTCTGGCGGGGCCATTTTCTTGCCATTTGCTTCAACCCAAGCGTCGCCATTATCAGCCTCAACAATGGTGTAAGGCACCATGTCGATGTCGCGTTGAACAACATCATCTTTAAATTTACGACCAATTAAACGCTTAATCGCAAATAATGTATTTTTAGGGTTGGTGACTGCTTGGCGCTTAGCAGATTGCCCCACTAGAACCTCATCATCTTTTGTGAAAGCAACAATCGATGGTGTTGTTCGATCGCCTTCGCTATTTTCAATGATGCGCGCTTTGCCGTCTTCTAATACCGCGACACAGGAGTTTGTTGTTCCTAAGTCAATACCAATAATTTTAGCCATGTTTTTTTCTCCAGATATTCTTAAAAATTCTTGCTAGCTACACTAGCTGTTGAGTAGTAAGTTGGGGCAATAAAAATTTATTTCAAGCCCTTGGCTACTAAACGGTTGTTTTTTATTGTGAAACGACGACCATTGCAGGACGTAATAGGCGCCCATTAAATTGAAAGCCTTTTTGAGCCACCATAATGACTTTGTTGGCTTCGAAGCCCTCTTGGGGTTGCATTGCCATTGCCTGATGTAGTTCCGGGTCAAAAGCATCGCCTTCCGCGGGGTTAACTTGTTCGAGACCAAACTTGGCAATTGATGACAAAAACATCTTCATTGTCATACCTAAGCCATCTCGCACGCCTTGCAATGATGCCTCTTCACTCGCAGCAGCATTCGCACCTAATTCCATGCTGTCATAAATAGGTAATAATTCAGATACAAATTTATCCAACGCATGCTTGTGTGCATTCTCTAAATCACGTGATTGGCGGCGGCGTAGGTTTTCCATATCAGCGCGTGCTCGTAGTACTTCATCCCAATTGGCATCGGCTTTTTGACGTGCTTGCTCTAATAAAGCTGCGAGGTCTTCACCAGTATCTATTGATTCTGCGTCTACAGGGATTGGCTCTTCAGTCTCGACAGATTCTAACTCGGGGCTGTCGGTTTTATTTTTGTCGATTTCTTCATTACTCATAATGACGTGTTTCCAAATTACTTAGTGACAAGTCAGCTATTTGGGGTCAAAAAAAACGATTTCAAGCATTTTGGTCATTTTTTTGTGAAATTTGGCTGTTTTTGCCCTTATTCGTTCATTTTTAGCCACAGACATTGTCCATCACTGGCTTTTTCAAGCCGTTGTAAATGTTCATCATGTGCGCCAAGCTCGACATCCGTTGCCTTGATCACTCGCAGAGGCTTACGCTTTTTAGTCTGTGCTGTACCTGTTTTAGTCACTTGCGCTTTTTCTTTCTTTGTCACTTCGGCAGCTAAAGACAGACTTGTCTGACCACCTGTCATTGCTAGGTAGACATCGGCTAAAATTTCGGCATCGAGTAAAGCACCATGCAAAGCCCGATTCGAATTATCCACTTCATAGCGACGGCATAAAGCATCAAGATTGTTTTTTTGGCCTGGATGCTTATCTCTTGCTAGTTTAAGTGTGTCTAAAATGCTGCAAATAGCCTTAATCGTTCTGGTTTCTGTCGGTATCTTGCTCAACTCATGATTTAAGAACCCCACATCAAAAGCCGCATTATGAATAATCAGTTCCGCACCATCAACAAACCGCATGAAGTCATCGGCAATGCTCGCAAACTTCGGCTTATCCGCTAGCGCTTCATTGGTGATGCCATGGACTTCCATCGCACCGGCGTCTATTTCACGTTCTGGATTAATATATTGATGAAATGTCTCACCGGTTAGCCGACGGTTAACTAATTCGACGCAGCCAATTTCGATAATACGGTGATCATCTGCCGTACTTAAACCTGTGGTCTCAGTATCCAGTACGACTTGTCGTTTATTTTGTGTTTCTGCCACGCGTTTTCCTTTTAATTGATTAACGCTTCGTCTAATTAACTAATGCTTCGCCTAATTGACTAATGCTTCTCTGGCAGCCACAGCCAGTTGATCAGCCCGTTCATTCTCAACATGACCTTGGTGGCCACGAACCCATTCCCATTCAACGTGATGCCCTTGCGCTGCTTTTTCCATTCTTTGCCATAGATCGACATTTTTAACTGGCTTTTTGCCTGCGGTCATCCAGTTACGTTTTTTCCAACCGGGTAACCATTCCATCATGCCCTTCATGACATATTGAGAATCAGTAGTAATTTTCACGCTACATCCTCGTTGTAGCGCTTCTAGCCCTACTATCACAGCCATCATCTCCATTCGATTATTGGTGGTATCTTTTTCACCACCCGATAATTCTTTTTCTGTCCCTTTAGCGCGTAGAATCGTGCCCCAGCCTCCAGGGCCAGGATTACCACTACAGGCGCCATCGGTAAACATTTCAACTTGGTCCATTTATTTTATCTCGTGTCGCTGGTTTCGTTACCAAGCTTTTTTTAGGAAAAATTTGCCCTGGCCGCCAACGCTGTGCCACAGGGGTTAACGGCACAGTCCTTTTTGTAGCAACCAACACTTTAACGCCAGAAAATATCGGCCAAAATCGATGACCGAGTGTGTCAAATTTTACTGCTCTCTGTAACCATTTTTCACTTTTCACTGGCGGTCTAAACATCAATTTTTCACACGCTATTACATCAAAATTTAATAAGGATAACCAATCTTTTATTCTGGATTTACCAAAAAAATGGCCATTCCACGGTGCACTGATTTTGCGGGAGAACAATCGTCTCACCCCCCATAAACTCCATGGGTTAAAACAACAGATAATCATTGTCCCATCACCGACAAGTACTCTTTCCGCTTCTCTTAATACCTGATGCGGATCTGCTGAAAACTCCAGAATATGGCTTAATAATAAGGTATCCAGACTTTTTGATTTAAATGGTAAAGCTTCATTGGCGCCTGCT
Organism: Piscirickettsiaceae bacterium; assembly: GCA_018646825.1. GTDB lineage: Bacteria > Pseudomonadota > Gammaproteobacteria > Nitrosococcales > Methylophagaceae. Next base: position 994 of record JABGUA010000154.1, on the reverse strand, counting down.
ACATCAGCTGATTTTCCCATCCGCCTTTTAAATTTAGGCATCACCATTTCGGGTAAGAGATTAATTTCTCCGCCCACTTGCAACTGATAATAGCCATGAAAATGTTCAGGTACACTTTGAAAAAGTTGTTGTTCTTGTTTTAAAACAGCATGGCCCAATGGACTTTGCCACCAACGCGTTAATGGGTCGTCAATATTGTCATCAATGTCAGAATCCGCCATACCATTACCTTCATCGCATTTAAGTCACTTTGTAAAACTGAAAAGCGTTAAGATGCTTACTGCAGTCAATTTATTATTCTACTCTCAAGCGAGTGAATCATAACCCATTACTGAGATTATTTTTAAGCCATGTCCTTGTTCACTGTCCACATGATTCCTATCCTTGAAGACAATTATGTCTGGCTTTTGCAAGCAGATCATTCTCAATCTGTGATTGTGATTGATCCTGGTGATGAAAAACCCATATTAGCTTATATTAAAGCACACAACCTTATTCCAGTTGCACTGCTGATTACGCACCATGATTATGATCATGTGGACGGTATCAAACCCTTTTTAAGCCATTACGACGTCCCTGTTTATGGTCCGGCTAATGAACTTATTCCAGCAATGACCCACCCACTCTCTGCGACTGAAAACATTGTTGTGCATCCCGACTTCCCCCCTGTCCGTGTCTTGGATGTCCCGGGCCACTCTCGTGGTCATATCGCTTATTTAATCGCAGACTGTCTATTTTGTGGTGATACTTTATTTGCTGCAGGGTGTGGTCGACTAAGGGGTGGGACACATGCACAACTGTTGTCTTCCTTGCAACAGATTAGTCAGCTACCAACCGCAACCCAGATCTATTGTTCGCATGAATATACCGCAGCTAATTTAGTTTTCGCACAGACAGTCGAGCCAAACAATATCGACATCAGTGCGCGACGAGAAGAAGCTGCTGCTTTACGTCACGCTAACAAGCCAACATTGCCTTCAAACCTCGCCCTGGA
>JABGUA010000182.1 GCA_018646825.1 Piscirickettsiaceae bacterium | reverse complement strand
CTTAGTTTTTGTTTGACTTCAGCTAAGTTAGCGCAACAATGAATGTCAAAATAATCACACCAAAATCCTTCAGGGGGTTGAGGAGGTACGTGCCAAAAGTCATCGGCTAGATGGTAAAAAAGTACCGGTTTTCGACCCTGTTGTATGAGCACATAGCAATGTGGGCTTTGGGTAACGGGTAACCACCAAACAAAATGGGGGTTGGCTGTAAAGGGGCTGTGGTAATCGTCTAGAAAATGAAGCTTTGGGGTACCACTGTGGATCAATATACTGTCACACTGCTCTGCATGCATGGCTTTTTCTGCCATTTCTGAGAGACGAGACAAATGACGAGGGTAGAATGAGGAGAAACTGTTTTTTACATCTGAGTTCATGGCTAAAAGGTTCTCAACTAGATAAAATTTAATATGATTATGGGATCTGGCAGCTCTTGGAGCAAGGAATATTATCCGCTGCAAACAATACTCAGAATAGTTGCAACTGTGTGACGAATCGCACATAATTGCGGTGCTGAGTAACTGCAATAACATCGCTGAAGTCAATCGTGACGTTTAGCAGTAGGTTAAATAGCGTGCCATCAATGCACACGGATTGCTGCAATGAAATTACAAACGACTGATTTAGACAAGATGCAGCTGCTTGAGGGGTTAGATCCTATTATTCAAAACGCTTTGTTGACGCATTTCCATACCCGTACTTATGCGAAAAATGAAAGTGTTGTGCAAAAAGGTTTGGCTTCTGCGGAACTCTATTTTTTAGTGTCTGGGCGATTGAAAGTCGTAGATTTTATTCAAAATGGTCGTGAAATTGGATTTGTGTTTGTTAATCCAGGGATGCATTTTGGAGAACTCTCATTAATAGATGGTAGACCTCGCTCTGCCTCAATAATAGCAACTGAGCCATCAATTGTAATTGTGCTGCCAAAAAAAGAAGCTCAGCAACTCATTTTTTCTGTGCCTCATGTTTCTAAAAAACTCCTTTTGCAATTGACAGATACTATTCGTAAAGATAACGAACATATCCTCCTCCTCGGTTCCGGTAGTGCATATTGCCGTATCTATAAGCTTCTCCTGCAGCAAATTGAGTCCGTTGGAGGTGAAACCATTATTGAGCGCGTCTTGACCCAGCATGAGATGGCAATCATGACGAATACGACGAGGGAGACTGTTTCGCGTGCCATAAGCCAATTACAAGAAACAGGAGTGGTAAGAAAAGAAGGCAAAAGGCTGATCGTTCAAAAACTTGATGCTTTAAAGCACCTCAGCCTTGACGTTTAGTTTTTTTAACAAGGCATTTTGTTGGAGCAAGTTTTCATGATCAGGGTGCTACACGTATATAAGTGTTTTGGGCCAAAAAAATTTGGTGGTGTAGAAGCTTTTATCGAAAATCTTGTCGAATCTACAAAGCCAAAATGTCTTCATATCATACTCGCGTGTGGGCCTGTAAAGTCAACCACTGTGGTTCGGCACAGAGGTTCAATCGTTGTTTTAGTCAGGCCTCAGTTCACTGGATTTTCAATGCCCGTTGCTTTGACGATGATTCCTATTTTCTGGTTTCTTTCTCGTAGAGTAGATGTGGTTCATTATCATTACCCATTTCCGTTCCAAGATATTTTATCGTTTTTTGCCAAGACTAGTTTGCCAAAGGTGGTCACTTATCACAGCGATATTGTGAGGCAGCGTTTTATTGGTTATTTTTACCGCCCTCTGATGCGCTTGTTCCTAAATAGAGCCGATGCAGTTGTTGCTACATCGCCCGTTTACAGAGCCTCAAGTCGGGTTTTACAGTCATTAAAAAAGCCCCCAGTAGTGATACCTTTGGCAATACAAGCTGACCCTGCAGAATTTGATCAATCTTACCTAGCGTATTGGAAGCAAAGAGTAGGATCTGACTTTCAGCTTTTTTTGGGTGCCCATCGGTTTTATAAAGGCCTTCCAACTTTGGTTGAGGCTGCGGCAAGAACAAAGTTGCAATTAGTCATCGCTGGCGAAGGCATGCTCACTAAGAAAATAATGTTACAAGCCCAAGCTCTAGGAGCTGATAATATCTCTTTTGTGGGTTTGGTGAGCCGCGCTGATCAAGCCACCTTACTGTTTTTGTCTCGAGCGTTAGTATTGCCATCGAGTCAAAGGTCTGAGGCTTTTGGCATTGTGTTGTTAGAAGCCTCGCGACAATCCACACCAATGATAACTACAGAAATTGGTACCGCGACATCCTGGGTTAATCAACACATGACCACAGGGTTAGTTGTGTCCCCTAACAGCCAAGTGGAGCTAGAGGAAGCTATGATGTTCATGCATCAATCACCAAATGAGGCAGTAAAAATGGGGCTGTTAGCTAAGCAACGTTTTGACTCAATGTTTGATGTAGCCTCGATGGCTCAGAGTTACATTGAACTTTATCAAAGTGTTATTTCTGATAAAAATTTATCAGATAATACCTAAAATTATAAGCCAAAAGGGAAGTGCAATTTGCTTCGAGGATTAAATAAGTGATGAAACATCTCTTTTAGTATGTAGCATAGTGCTTGATTCCATGCTCATGGTTCACAAATAAAGAAAGATTAAAAAGTAATGATTAAAAACTGTGATAAATATCACATATATGGTACGATCTTTCAGTTATATTACGCAGCGTAAATTTTGGCCTAAAATTTCAGGCCAAATCAAGGAAATTCTTTTTTCTTAGGACAAGAACATGGCTATAAAACCCCAAAAAACTGATTTGCAGCGCGCATTAAAAAATTGTCGAGGTTCTTTTGCAATTGTTGGGTTTTTTAGTTTATTCGTAAACCTACTGATGCTCGTTCCTTCTCTGTACATGCTGCAGCTGTATGATCGTGTGCTGAGTAGTGGTAGTCAAGTCACTTTATTGATGCTGACGCTGCTCATGGTGATGTTGCTGGTGGTTTTGGGGGCTCTTGAATGGATGCGTTCCGCGATACTTGTGCGAGTGAGTAATCGTATAGAAATGAATCTCAATCAGCGGTTATACGATGCGGTTTTTCGCATGAGTCTTTACACTGGGGGTCAAAGTGGAAGCACGCAAGCGTTAAATGATTTGACTAGCCTTCGCCAATTCCTAACCAGCGCTGGCGTGTTCGCCTTTTTTGATGCGCCGTGGATTCCAATTTACATGTTTGTGATGTTTGCTTTTCATCCACTGCTAGGGTGGATGGCAGTGGGTGGGGGCCTAGTGTTAGTGGTAATCGCTATCATTAACCATAAATCAACCAATCCTCCTTTGACGGATGCCAATAAGTTTCAAATGGCTGCTTCAGGTATGACCGCAGCCAGCATCCGTAACGCGGAAGTGATTGAGTCTATGGGGATGCTTGACAACATCAGGTCCCTCTGGCTAAGAAACAACATCCAAAGCCTTTCTCATCAGTCTACTGCTAGTCAACGGGCAGGATTTGTAACCAATTTTTCTAAAACGTTTAGAATGTTGTTGCAGTCTCTGGTTTTAGGGGCGGGTGCATACCTAGCGATTAAACAAGAAATATCTCCAGGTCTGATGATTGCAGGTTCTATTTTGTTGGGTAGAGCATTAGCGCCCATTGATTTAATGATTGGCAGTTGGAAGGGTTTTATAAGTGCCCGCCAGCAGTACGATAGGCTTAATAAACTATTGAGCCAAATTCCAAGTCCTGAAGACAAAATGGCCTTGCCCGACCCAGTGGGCAATCTTTTCCTAGAATCGGTTGTCGTTGGAGCGCCAGGGTCTAGAAATCCTATTGTTAAAGGTATCCAGCTGGGTATAGATGCTGGAGAGAGTGTCGCTATTGTAGGTCCAAGTGGTGCTGGAAAATCTACCCTGGCACGAGCCATGCTAGGAATCTGGCCCTGTTTAAGTGGTAAGGTAAGGCTTGATGGTGCGGATATATTTTCTTGGAATAGGGCGCGGCTAGGGCCCCATATAGGTTATTTACCCCAAGATATTGAGCTGTTTGACGGCACTATAAGTGAAAATATCAGTCGCTTTGGTGACCTTGACTCAGACGCAGTGGTCAGGGCTGCGCAGATGTCGGGTGTGCACGAGATGATCCTTCAGTTTCCTGATGGTTATGACACTGTTATCGGTGCCACGGGTGGTGTCCTTTCTGGCGGTCAAAGGCAGCGTATAGCGCTTGCTCGAGCTCTGTATGGTGATCCTGTTCTAGTGGTTTTGGATGAGCCTAATTCAAATTTGGATCAACAAGGAGAGCTCGCTTTAGCTGAGGCTTTAGAGCAAATGAGTGCAAAGGGGATAACAGTCATCATCGTTACGCATCGACCTAGTATTTTGGCTCAGGTTGATAAGTTGTTGGTTATGAAAGATGGTCGCACAGAAATGTATGGCCCGCGTGAGGAGGTCCTACCACAGTTGATGGCATCACATTCTGCAAACCAACCAAAAAATCCTGTACCCCTGCCAAGACCAAGTGCGCCAAAACCTGTTTTACCAGCACATTTAAAAGGGAATATGTAATGAATCAGCCGCAACCCATAGGTCAGTCCGACTGGCCTGTCGTTAAGACTGGTGATGCTTTTTATCGCATTGTAGGTTTACTAATCATTGTGCTTTGTTTTGGCTTATTTGGTAGTTGGGCTGCTCTTGCGCCCTTAGAGAGAGCTGCTTTTGCTGCAGGAACGGTTAAGGTGGCTTCTAACAAAAAAACAGTACAGCACCTTGAAGGTGGAACGGTTAAGCGTATTTTAGTGCAAGATGGTGAAGCGGTAGAGGCGGGAGACCTTTTGGTAGAGTTAGACTCCTCGCAACTGGTTGCTCAGTTCGACGTGTTTACCCATCAATTGATGCAAGCAAGGATCATTGCCAAAAGGTTGCTTGCTGAGCAGCAGCAAAAGCTAGTGATAGATGTTGGCTCTATTGCTCTACCAAAAGGCGATAAGCGAACTCAGGTGATGTTGGCTAACCAGCAAGATCTATTAATAGCACGCACTACTGCAATGAGTGGCCGAGTTAACGTTCTTCAGCAGCGTATTCGCCAACTTGAGTCAAACCGTAGTGGTCTGATAGAGCAAAATAACACGACAAGAATGTTGTTAGCTTCCTACGAGACTGACTTGAACGATCAAAACGAGTTGTTAAAAGAAGGCTACGCTCAGATAAGCAGGGTACGTGATCTCGAGCGCAACATATCCACTCTGAATGGTGATGTTGCGAAGGTGAATAGCAGTATCAATGCCTTGGATATGCAGGTTAATGAAACCAAGCTAAATATCACCCAGCTGAGGAAAGATCGCGCAGCCGAAGTTGCACAGCAACTTGCAGAAACTGATATGGCCATCAATGAGCTACAGGAAAAAAATTCCATATTGGCTGAAAAAATATCTAGAACGCTAATTTTGGCTCCAGTAACGGGTAATGTGTTGAACATGACGTTGCATACCGTTGGCGGTGTTGTTGCTCAGGGCCGTTCGATATTAGATATTGTCCCTTACCAAGACAGGCTTATTGTGGAAGCTCAGATTGCTATTAACGATATCGACAGTGTTGCGGTGGGTTCAACAGCTGACATTCGTTTCAGTGTATTCAATGAAGTCAAATCAACAGTAATAGAAGGCCGAATAGAATACATTTCAGCAGATAGACTAGTGTCTGAAAATGGAGGCTTTCCCTATTACCTAGCCCGTATAGAGGTGACAGATAAGGGGATGATCGCGTTGGAAGGGCATACGTTAATTCCTGGAATGCCAGCTGAAGTATTGATTAATACGGGTACAAGAACCCTGTTGCAATATTTGTTGCAGCCTGCGTTAGAAGCTTATTCACGTTCATTTATAGAGGAATAAAGCCATGTATAAAGCGTTAACTAAAATATTAATAACGGCTAGTTTGGCTATGCCTAGTGCTGCTGCATCACTGGTTGATGTGGCTGAGGCTGCTCTTGTAAACAATCCGCAAGTCCAAATTGCAACACTCTCTATGAATATGGATAAGCAGCAGTCTTTGATTCAATATTCAGCTTTTGAGCCCCAGGTGGGCATAAGCGGTAGTCTTGGGCTGCAGGGTCAACGTGGTAGTAACTATCAAAATCTTAACTATTTAGCTGAGACTGAACAACTTACAGTAACTCAGAAAATATATGATGCAGGCGCTTTAGATATTCAGTCGAGTCTTGACCTGAAGATTGAGCAGGCTCGTTTTAGGTTGTTGGAAACGGAGGGTATAGCGTTGCTCGACATCACCGAAAAATATGTTCAGGCAGCGATAGCAATAGATAAAATGAACTTGCAGCAGCAAGAGGAGCGTTACAACGCAAAATTACTTAAATCCATAAAGCACAAATCTAGATTGAAAGAAGTCTATATAACAGATGTTCATATGGCACAAGCCAAGTATGATTTATCTGTATCTGAGACGCTTGTTGCTATGTCGGAGGTAGGTACTGCCCTCAATAACTTGAGCCAAGTTGCGGGATTTGAAGTAAGCGTATTCAAGCCAAAAAATCAGCTGAATTTCATTATTCAAGAACGTGGGTTAGAGTTTTGGCTGGCTCAGGCCCAAGAGTATAATTACGCTTTAAAAGCTGCTGATGTGGCATCAAAAGTGGCCTTGAAGTCACTTGATGCACATGCTTTTTCAAACTTCCCTGTCATTGATGCAAGACTGAACATAAGAAACCAATCAAATAGAGGGGGGGGTAATAGTGCCCCAGGTGCAAGCGGACACAGCTTTGTTATTACTTTAAATATGCCGATCTACCAGGGTGGAAAAGTGGAGGCCCAGCGTCAGCACAGTAAAGATAACTACGCAATCACATTACAACAACATAGACAAATTGAGCAAGATCTCACAAGTCGTATTACAGTGCAGTATTTACGTGAGCAAGCGATGGGTAAACGTACGAAAGCGATAAAGCGTGCCTTAGAGTCAACCCAAGAAGCAACCCAAGCGATTCAGACAGGTCTAGACTATGGTGTATCCACGCAAGCTCAACTGCTAGCCTCAACCAAACAAGAATTTGAGCTACAGTTGCAACTTAAGGAGACAACATATCAAGCAATGCTTAGCAGTTTTCAGCTCAGGCATATGGCTGGCCAACTAACTATCGAATACCTACGAGAGCTGTCGAAGCAACTTCCCATCACTGGTAATAATCTATGAAGCTATTGGTCAACTTGAGTTCGCTTAATCACCCCCTTACGGGCATAGGCGAATACACTTTGAACCTAGTCAGAGAGATGCTAGACGACGATCAGGTACAAGACATAAAAGGCATTCGTTCTTCTAAGTACCTTGATCGGCATCAAATTTCAGTATTAATAGCTGCGCTAGAACAAGGTCATCAAACAGATCAGCCCTTGACTGCATACTTAAAAAAAATGAGTAGGTTAAAATTGATTGCACGGATAGCTCGAAAAGCTATTAATGCATACCGTGAGATTAGTTTTCGATTTTACCGCAATATGTTGAAGAACTATATTTATTGGGAGCCCAACTATATTTGCCTAAATCATCAGGGTGTCTGCGTGCCAACGGTGCATGACCTGTCTCATCTTATTTGTCCGCAGTTTCACCCCAAAGCGCGTGTTAAATACCTAAAGGCAGAGCTACCTCGAACATTGGCAAGAGCTAAGCATGTCATTGTTGTTTCACAATATACTAAGCAAAGTGTGATGGAACATTTTGATTTGGACGACCAGCAAATTACAGTCGTGCCACCCTCAGTAAAAAGCGAGTATTATCCGCGCACCGCATCAGAGTGTGCGCAATTGAAAAAACGATTAGGCTTACCAGAGAATTTTATACTGTTTGTTGGTACTCTGGAGCCAAGAAAAAACCTACAAGGCCTCCTTTTAGCTTACAAATTGTTATCTACAGAGTTGAAAAGCCAATACCCATTGGTATTATCGGGAAAAAAAGGTTGGTTGTTAGAAGAAATCGAGAAAACATTGCAGCCTATGCTTGATAGCGGAGAAGTCATATGGCTTGGGTATTTAAACAGTAAGGATTTGCCGGCTTTATATAGCTCCGCTACCGCATTTACTTAT
>JABGUA010000181.1 GCA_018646825.1 Piscirickettsiaceae bacterium | reverse complement strand
AGTTGATACCTCATCACGAGATGATCATTTTAGTAGCCATTGGCGGGTCATAAAACAAGGGCAGAGTGATGAATTATTTCTACTGGAAGATGAAACGGGCCGTTGTGTAATCGATCCTGATGATGCCGATGTTGTTATCAGTCATAAAAAGACTTGGCATAAACGTCATGTTAATCCACCGAGACGGTATAGTGAGCAACTTATCCGCGACGGCGATCCTTTATATGCCATTGGTTTTTTTAAGACTGTTACCGATATTGAACAGCAACAAACTCGCCAGCAAGTTGCTCACGTTTTAAAACAATGGAAACAAGACCCGGGACTGTTGTTACATCGTTTTGATCATGACCGTAATCAGCAACTTGACCCTAATGAATGGGAACAAGCCCGTCAGGCAGCTGAAAGTCAGGTTAGGCGTGAACATGGGGCAAAAGCAAAAGAAGAACAACTGAGTGTGATGATGAGTAGTGATGTGTCTGATCAGACTTACATTTTATCTTCTGAACCTGAAGATGTGTTGATTCGACAGTACCGTTGGCGTGCTTTGAAATCACTCTTAGTCTTTTTTATCTTGGGTGCGATGGCTGTTTGGGTTTTTAACGTTCGTTTTGGTTTATAAATAAATGCTAGAAGAAATTAATTTGGCCTTTGGTGATGGTGGTTTATTATCGCAGCATGTTAAAGGGTATGCACCACGCCCCCAACAACAGGAAATGGCATCCACTATTGCAGAGGCTCTGTCTAATAGCACGGTGTTAATTGCTGAGGCAGGGACAGGAACAGGAAAAACATTTGCTTACCTTGTTCCGGCTATTTTATCTGCTCAAAAAGTAATTATTTCAACCGGCACGAAAAATCTTCAAGACCAGTTGTTTAGCAAAGATATTCCTACTTTACGCAAAGCTTTGGCCATGCCATTCCAAGCAGCCTTATTGAAAGGTCGTAGTAATTATTTATGTCATTACCGGCTTCATCAGGCTCAACATGATCCTTTATTGGTGCCTCATTCCGATACTTTATATGATCTTATGATTTGGTCCGGAGAAACACGGTCAGGTGATCTGAGTGAAGATGACTTGTTAGAAGACAGTTCACCGTTATGGCCAAGAGTGACCTCAACAATTGATAACTGTTTGGGATCTGATTGTCCTAATTCAGATGAGTGCTTTATTAGTGAGGCACGCAAGAAAGCCCAGGAAGCAGATATTGTGGTAGTAAACCATCATTTGCTTATGTCTGATATGGCGCTAAAATCAACAGGCCAAGGGGAAGTTTTACCCAATGCTGATGCTTATATTATTGATGAGGCCCACCAGTTACCTGATATTGCAACCCAGTTTTTAGGCGATCGTATTAGCAGTCATCAAATTCAGGAGCTATGTCGAGATACAGTGAGAGAAATGGCACAAGATGCCGCTGATATGTCATTGTTGCAAGATCATGCTGATAAAACAGAGTCTGCATTACGTGCATTTCGTTTAAGTTTGGGCGATAAGGAACAACGAACGCCGTGGATGACAATGTTAGAAAGAATGGGTGTTGAAAACAAGCTGACAGATTTAATCGAGGCGATGGAAGATTTAGCACAACAGCTGGGCCTCGCGGCAGAGCGTGGGAAGGGGCTTGAACAATGCCATACACGTAGTAAAGCTTTGTTAGAGACACTCCATTTCTTCGATCAACAACAAGATGATGCATTATTAGTTTTATGGACTGATATTCGTCAAAGCGGCATGACCCTGCATGCGACACCACATAATATTAGTGAATATTTTCAACAATGGATTGATCAAAAACCACAATCCTGGATTTTCACATCGGCTACGCTCACTGTTGCTGGTAAGTTTAATAATTTTAGCCATCAACTCGGGCTTTCCGAAGCAGATACTATCGTTTGGCCCAGCCCCTTTGATTTTGAAAAGCAAAGTTTATTGTATATGCCCATGATTCCTGTTGATCCAAATCATGACAGTTACCTAACGCATATTATCCAAATTTGTAAGGATATGATTGCTTATAGCCAAGGCCGTATTTTCTTGTTGTTTACGAGTTATCGGTCTTTAAATAAAGTCGCTGATGCCTTAGCGGATATTGAATACCCTTTGATGATACAGGGTAGGGGGTCTAAAACGAGTTTACTGAGTGAATTTCGAGAACATGGTAATGCTGTTTTATTAGGCACAAACAGTTTTTGGGAAGGGGTTGATGTTCGTGGTGAGGCTTTGTCTTGTGTATTGATTGATAAAATCCCTTTTTCTGCACCAGATGACCCTATTTTACAGGCTAAAATAGAGCACTTGAAACAGCGAGGAGGCAATCCTTTTACCTCGATTCAAATCCCGAGTGCTGTGATTCAGCTTAAACAAGGTATCGGACGTTTGATCCGGGATCAATCTGATTATGGTGTTTTGGTGTTGTGCGACCCGCGCTTTTTAACCAAGCCTTACGGCAAGCATTTTTTGCGTAGTCTGCCACCGATGCCGATAACCCAAGACAAAGCTGATGTTGAACTGTTTTTTAAGGCGCGTGAAACTACTGCTACCGCTTAGGTTTACAGGCTTTCTAGGTATGCAAACCCTGTGAGGAAAGCTTGTTCTTGAAACTGTTTTAAACCGGTATCTTTGAAGTTCATTGTTGTATGGCTATTTTTAATGATTTCTTTAATCTTTGATGATGCTAATAAAGTAACATCCAGATCCTCAATCAACTGAATCGTCGCTTCTAATTTAAAGCTAACGGCACCACCGGCAAATTTCCCTCGGGTTAAGCGTTCTTTAATAACGACGCTTTCAACCTGATAGTCTGCAATTAATTTGGCTAAATCGAACTGGAATTTTTGTAATTGCTGCTGGTCTTTTGCATCACTGATGGACAGTTTTTTAACGCGACATTCATTTAAAGTAAATAAACCATCATCTAATGACATCATGCAAATAACCGCATCATTGCCTTTAAGTTCTATACCGCATACTTTCATTAATTGATCCTAGTGCTTTGTGAGCAGGCTATGATACGCGTTTAGTTTAAATCGATGGCAAATTCTTTCAGTAGTTCTAATGGAATAATCGCAAGTGCTTTTTTGTGAGTTCTCATTAAGTGCACTCTCGGTGCCATTTTTTGATGATAGGCTTCCAACCAGCGCTGGGCACATAAACACCAGCGATCACCGGGCTTTAAGCCTGGAAAGCCAAATTCCGGTACGGGGGTACTTAAGTCATTACCTTTAAAACGTGAATATTCAAGAAAAGCAGTACTGATTTCAATACAAACCGTATGTGAGCCAATATCGTCATCATTGGTATTACAACAGCCATCACGGAAAAACCCCGTAATCGGATCTTCACTACAGGGTAATAAACTTTCACCAAAAATATTTAGGGCTTCATCTAGTTCTATCGCCATCTTTCATTACCCTAAATTTTATTTGTCATATTTAATGTATTTAAACTGCGGTTCGTTTGGCGTTCCAATCAGT
>JABGUA010000179.1 GCA_018646825.1 Piscirickettsiaceae bacterium | reverse complement strand
CAACACGGCGCTTCTGGTTTTCGGGCTTGGGCTGGCGATTGCCTTTATGGCGTTTAGCGCGTCGCTGATTATGAAAATAATACTCCGTTACCGGTGGCTGTCATATCTGGGACTTTTGTTCTTGATCTATTTGACAATCACGATGCTTTATGACGGTTTAATCGACCTTGGGCTGATCACGGCTATTTTCTAGCAATGGTACCAATGGCGGGAGAAGGATGAGCTTATCCGGCAATTCATTCCAACTATCTTGCTATCCAAACCGATTGCGACGCGAATGTTGCCGCTATCAAGATTGTCCCTTGGGTTTTTAAGACTGAACCAGTGAAATCATTGATGACCGGAGAATATGCCCCCGGGGCGGCGATGGCGGGTGATGATGATGCTGCCATTCTGGATTGGCCGCCACATACATGAATAACTGCCTATCACCCCACGGGCACCTTCAAAATGTGGCAGGATAAATTCGCAGTTGTTAATGTAAAACTATCAGTATTTGGTGTTCAAGACCTCCGCTTTGCAGATGCATCGATCATGTCAACCATCACGTCGAGCAATACCAATGCTCTAACAACAATGATTGACGAAAAATTATCCGATATGGTGCTTGCAAGTATGTAGGAGCATGGGTAGCGATGGGTAGGTAATCATTTCAATAGTCCTAACTGAAACCCTACTCAAAAAAATGTTATGGTTTGCACGTATTTTTTGGTCGAACTGGTTTCCGTCAACTTCGAATTGAGATTAATTAGCGCTTGTTTTATACGCGACATTATACGGCTGCAAGGGAATTTCGGAATTTAACAATAGCTTCTAGAGGCTTTAATAGTGGACTGCTTTTGTTCTCAACCATGTCCACAAGCGCCACTGCTGCTTTATTTCCCATTTCTTGATGCGGAACATGAACGGTTGTAAGTTCTGGAATGACAATTTTTGCAAGCTCGATATCGTCAAAGCCTGTTATTGACACATCTTTTGGAACGTTCAGGCCAAGTTTATGGGCAGATCTTATTGCTCCAACGGCAAGGACGTCATTGCCGCAAAAAATCATAGTAGGCGGATCGCTGTTTTTGATTAATGTCTCGAATGCTATGGCTCCTTTTTCTATATCATATTCTGTTTCAATTAATTTTAGATGGGCCTTGTCGAGGCCATTATTGGTCATCATATCCTGCACTGCCAAAACACGAGCTCTGGCGCGGTCATTGGATTTTATTTGAGCGGAAATCATACCAATATTTTTGTGGCCCAACTGAAAAACTCGATCAGCAAGTGATTGCATTGCCGCATAATTATCAAATCCGATTGATGGTAATGCTGCAGCTGGTTCGTATGCCCATGTGACAAGTGTAGGGATGTTCCGTTTTTCAAGGTATTGCAATGCTGAGGCGTGGCGGTCGTGACCAATTAGTAGCAGTCCATCCACGCCCCTTGATATGAGCGTACGCATCTGCTCCTGCTCTAAGTCAGAGGAGTATGAGGAGCTTGCAACGAGCAATGTGTAGCCCCGTTTATGAAGTGTGTCCTGAAACGCTTGTAAGCCGCGCGCAAAGACAGCATTCTCCATGGTGGGAATAATCGCTCCAATGGTGAAAGTGCGGTTTTCCGCCATCGCCTTAGCGCCAAAATTTGGCGTGTATTCTAATTTACTCACAGCTTCCATGACCCGCGTGCGAGTGGCTTCAGCAACTTGATTTGGACTGTTCAGGCATCGTGACACTGTAGCTGTTGAAACCTTGGCGTCGCGAGCCACATCTTGCAATGTTGACACATGTAGCTGTTTTTTTCTGGTGTTTTTTACCATGTGATTTCACTGAACCAATCCGTTAATTTGAGCCGTTAGTCTCAATAATGCAAACATTATTGGGCTTTTTACAACAAAATGTAAGCTTTTACATTTAATTCTTGCAAACGTCGATTTTAGGCTTTTATGGTTTTAACTGCATCTGCTAAGGAGCGACAATAATGTGGCTATTTATTTCATTTTTGGTGTTTGGGATTTTTATCCTGAATGTGACCTTGGGCGCAATAGCTGAGACGACTATTCTTGGTGATGTTGGCGAGATGT
>JABGUA010000101.1 GCA_018646825.1 Piscirickettsiaceae bacterium | reverse complement strand
ATGAACATTGGTTGTTTGCTTTAGATCTCCCAACGGTCTTGCCTACTACCTTAGCAACCTCAATTGCATTCGGGGGGGAATTACTAAGCCAAAATCCCATCAAGCAGCGAATTCAATATCAGTTAAGTTCAAACACGGGCTTTTTAATGAATCCAACTTCTGACCCTTATCTCAATGAAGCACTCGCTTTACCCGATGGTTTTCACCCGAGAACCCGCGCATTAGCAGCGCAATGGCGCCAAAAATCAGATGCGCCTGAAGATATAATAGCAATGGCTTTAAATCATTTTAATCAACAAGCTTTTTTTTACACCTTGACGCCACCGCCATTGAATGGCGATACGATTGATGGCTTTTTATTTGAAAGTGGACAAGGGTTTTGTGAACATTATGCTGCTAGTTTTACCGTGTTAATGCGTGCAGCTGGTATTCCTACTCGTGTTGTCACAGGCTACCAAGGCGGCGAAGTAAACCCTGTTGATGGTTATATGGTCATCCGACAACGCGATGCACATGCTTGGACTGAAGTATGGCTATCCGGACGAGGTTGGGTCCGCATTGATCCAACGGCTGCTGTTTCGCCGGATCGTATTGATTTAGGCATGTCAGACATTATGCCAAATGCAATGCGTGCACCGTTATTTCTCGCCGAAAGCGATCAATTAACTGATTTATGGCAACAACTTAGAAACAATTGGGATGCGGTCAATAATGCCTGGAACCGCTCAATCCTTGCCTACGGTCCAGAACTACAAAAATCATTTTTATCAAAATTAGGTATGACGAATCCCGATTGGCAAAAAATGGCTATCGCCTTATTCATTTCTTTCAGTGTTATTTTATTGCTAACATCTGCAGCACTGCTTTACCCACGACGAGAGCCAGACAGGGTTGTGGCCACTTATCAAAAGTTCTGTCAGCGCTTTGCTAAACTTGGTCTTATCCCACGTTATGCCCACGAAGGCCCACTTGATTTTGCCAACAGGATGACGAAGATATATCCCAACTATCAATCTGATATTGACCATATTACTGCACAGTATATTTCACTACGCTATGATAAAAGCCAGTCATCATTGGATGACTTTAAACAGACCGTTAAGCGTTTCAAACCTAAATAACACAGGTCTTTATCATGACTGATGATGAATTAGCCCACTTTGAACAACAACTTTTGACACAGCGAGATAACCTCATGGCAAGTCAGCAACTAGGACAAGCTGCCACTGATACCGTAATACTAGACCAATCTAGTGTTGGCCGTGTTTCGCGTGTTGATGCTATGCAATCCCAATCCATGGCGATCGAAACAACCCGATTGCGACAGCAGCAGTTGCGTCAAATTGTCACAGCCTTGGCATTGATTGAATCGGGTGATTATGGCTTTTGTGCAGGGTGCGATGCTGAAATAGATCCTAAGCGGCTTACCATTGATCCAGCTGTAACTTACTGCGTACCCTGCGCTTCTCGGATGGAATAAGTTAACATAGCATTTTATTTTTGCTAAGACCCTATTCTTAATGTCAACGCTTCCCCCTATTTTTGAACGTAGCCATATTTTAATTGGAGATGATGGCATCGCCCGTTTGCAATCCAGTCATGTCTTAATTGCTGGTATTGGCGGTGTCGGTTCTTATGCTGCTGAAGCGCTTGCTAGGCTAGGCGTCGGCCAACTTACCTTGGTAGATCATGATGTTGTCTCTCGATCAAACATCAACCGACAATTGATCGCTTTAGAATCGACTATAGATCGACAGAAGACGGCTGTAATGGCTGAACGAATTCAAGATATTAATCCTAATTGCCAAGTCACTATACTGAATGATTTTTTGAGCCCCGATACTATTCCTGTCTTGCTGGCACAGCCTTTTAATGTCGTTGTCGATGCCATTGACAGTATGAGCAGTAAAACATCTTTACTCGAAACGGCTTGGCGCCAAGAACTCCCTATTTTTTCAAGTATGGGTGCAGGTGGTAAGCTTGATCCTAGCCAAATTCGTACCGGTGATTTAATGGATACGACGATTTGTAAATTAGCAAAACAACTACGCCGTCATGTCAAAAGGCGTGGTGTCGGTAAAGGTATTCAAGCGGTTTATTCGGTTGAACCTGCAATCCCAGCCTTGCCACCAGAGGCCGTTGAGCGTGGTCGCGCACGTGCTGTTAATGGCACAGTCAGCTATATGCCATCGTTATTTGGCTTGACTCTGGCCGGATTAGTTGCCAACCATATTATCGGTGATGCCCGACGTGAAGCAGACTGATCCTGATCCTAAAAATGTCTTAAATTGTGATGGTGCTATGCAATTAGCCCTCTCAGAGCTACTCGCCCCATACGGCTTAGTCATTCAGTTCATTTCAGATGCTGCCATTATTCCTGGCAGTTTTTTTGGTGAAAGAGAAGCAGGCTTAATCGGAAATTCACTTTATTTAAGACCTGATACACCCGTACACTCTGCCCTTCATGAGGCCTGTCATTATATTTGTATGAGCCCCGACCGCCGAAGCCAATTAGATACCGATGCAGAGGGTGATTTCGATGAAGAAAATGGTGTCTGTTATCTACAAATACTGTTGTCTAATCACCTTGCCAATATGGGTTCTGACAGAATGATGCTAGACATGGATCGCTGGGGCTATAGTTTTCGGCTAGGCTCTGCCAGGGCTTGGTTTGACAATGATGCTGATGATGCAAATTTGTGGCTACAACAGTATGATATTATTAATCAAGAGCAACAAATTACATGGCAATGCCGCCTTATTGATTAGCCATATTTTATGTCAGAGTATGCTAGAATTCTAAAATATCTTGTCATCCAATAACAATGACATTTAACAAAATTTAGCAATGGTTTTTCGACTAGTTTCAACCCTCTTCACATTAGTTTAAAAGATTATTATGTCAGTAGAAAAAATGGATTCGACACCGACAGCTTATACACAGAGTGCTGTTCAATTAAACTTACTCTCCCTTGTTTTGGTCACAGGCTTAAGTGGTTTTTGTGGTGGACTAGTATGGGCTTTGATAACGTCATTTCTCGATCTCATAGGGTTTATCCAATTGGTTAAATTTGATAGCTTTATTGTTAACCTAATCACTTTCCCATTAATTGGCTTATTCTTTAGCGCCTTTTTCTCGGTGATTGGTTACCCTATTTACAAATGGCGCTGCAAAAAAATTCGTGGTCAAAAGCTTTCAGGTCTATTTATTAATTAATCATTTACAAACCAAGCCTTAAGGTCTCGGAGTCGTTTATGGGTGAAAATCGTCATAACAACGCGTTTGTATTAGGCCTTTTTATCTTCTTAGGCCTGTCGGCTCTGGGTTATTTACTGGGCCAAGCCGCCATTGAGTATCGGCTTTATGATCGTAGCGTGACAGTGAAAGGATTATCTGAACGCGAATATGAAGCTGACATTGTGATTTGGCCTATTCAATTCAACATGGCCAGTAATAACCTCAAACAACTGTATGATTCTATTGATAGTAAGAGCACTGATATCAAAAACTTCCTCATCGAACGAGGCATTCCTGAAACAGATATTACTTTTTCAACACCGGCGATTACCGATAAAATTGCCCAGCAGTATGGCAATAATCGCGCACCTGAATTTAGATACTCTGGGTTTCAAACCGTCACGGTTTATTCAAACAATATTGCTACAGTGCATGCCGCGATGGGCTCATTATCTGAATTAGGGAAAAAGGGCATTGTTTTTATTGGCTCAG
Source organism: Piscirickettsiaceae bacterium (assembly GCA_018646825.1). Lineage (GTDB taxonomy): Bacteria > Pseudomonadota > Gammaproteobacteria > Nitrosococcales > Methylophagaceae. The sequence goes on along the minus strand of JABGUA010000101.1, from coordinate 229 downwards.
GATATGATTCCCAGACTGAATATTTGTTTACACGCTTAAATGAAGTTAAACCTGAAATGATAGAGGAAGCAACGAGAAAAGCGCGACATGTCGCAGAAAAATTTGCGGCTGATTCTGATAGTCAACTAGGTAAAATCAAAAAAGCGTCGCAAGGGCAATTTAGCATTTATGCCCGTGATCGCAAAACCCGCACATCAAAAAAGTTCGCGTCGTTGCGACAGTACAATAT
>JABGUA010000177.1 GCA_018646825.1 Piscirickettsiaceae bacterium | reverse complement strand
GATCACTTGGCCAATTTGCGTGAAACTTAGACGACGAATCATGCTTGGGCCAACAATTAAGGCAATACCTAAAGCGGTTATCACACCTAATATTGATCGTAAGGTGAGATATTGGAAAACCCTAAAACCACTATCAAACTGGCTTAAATATTCTGTTAGATAAAGTAGCATTAGCTTTTCCCTTCCATAGCAAGTCCATCTGCTAATTTATCTAAATTCATGAAACGCGAACCCTTGATTAAACACGTCACCTCTTCTGCCAATGTTGCTTCTAACTGCTTCTGCAATTCTGCAATGTCATTGAAATGTTGCGCACCTTGACCATAAGCGGATGAGGCTAACTCACTGTCTTGACCCACTGTAAATAAACGGGTGATACCTGCTGCTTTCGCCTGCTGACCTAGATTGCTATGAATCGTTTTTGTTTCTTCCCCTAGCTCACCAAAATCACCTAATACAAGCCAATGTTCACCTGGAAATGTTTTTAGCGTCGCTATTGCTTGCTCATAAGAATCGGGATTAGCGTTATAGCTATCGTCAATTAATGTTGATTTACCCTTTCCTTGGCGTAATTGCAGCCGATGCGGCACTCCTTTCATCACAGCCAATCCACTTTCTATATCTTCTAAAGAGATGGAAAGTGCTTTGCATACAGTGATGGCTGCTAAGGCATTGGCAATATTATGCTTACCTGGTAACGGTAAATTTATATAGTGAAAAACATCATCACACTTAGCCATGAAATGGCTGGCTGTAACATGTGACTGACAATCTGTCGCTTGTACATCTGCTTCAGCTTCCATGCCGAAAGTCTTCATTTTCTGTGGCTGTATAATTTGTTGCCATTGCTTGACATAAGGCATATCAGCATTCACGATACCCACGCCATCCTCTGGGAGGTGAGAGAAAATTTCACCTTTGGCTGTTGCAACGCCAGCTAAGCTTCCAAATCCTTCGATATGTGCTGCACCGACATTATTAATTAATGCTACGTTTGGCTTCGCTAATTTAACTAAACCTGCTATTTCGCCAAGATGATTAGCCCCCATTTCAATCACGGCATAATCTGTTTCAGACTGTAATCTGAATAATGTAAGTGGTACACCTAGATTGTTGTTGAAGTTACCCGCTGTTGCGATCACTTTATGGCTTTGAGACAAAATAGCTGCCAACATTTCTTTCACAGTTGTTTTGCCATTACTCCCTGTGACGGCAATCACTTTGCACCGACTTTGGTCACGCCAAACTGTCGCCAATTGGCCGAAAGCTGCAATCACATCATCAACAACTAATTGTGGTAGCTCATCATCTTGCCTTTGTGACACTAAAGCCAGGCTAGCACCTGCTTTACGTGCTGCAGCAATGTAATTATGACCATCGACTTTTTCACCTGAAATCGCAATAAAGACGTCGCCTTGTTTCACTTGTCTACTATCAATTGCAGCACCCGTGATTGTCCCGTTTTCTGATGGCTCAGGGCAATTGAGTAATTTGGCTGCGGCCGCCAATGTCAGTGTTATCTTCATCGCTTGGCAATCTCTAAAGCGTCGTGTTCGTCATTAGCCGCGCGTAATTCCTTCATCACAATCTCGGCATCACTATGTGGTTTTTTAATGCCTTCTATTTCTTGATACTGCTCATGTCCTTTACCGGCAACTAGAATCATATCGTGTTGTTTTGCATTGCTAATTGCATATTTAATAGCTATTTGTCGATCATGTTCTATATAGACATTGTCCTGATTTTCTAGCCCATTTAGGATAGCTTCAACAATAACCTCGTTACTTTCGTTCCTTGGGTTATCCGATGTGATTATTATCTGATCAGCATTTTTCTCAACTGCAGCCCCCATCAATGGCCTCTTACCCACATCACGAGCCCCACCACACCCAAACACACACCATAATTGGCCTTGTGCCGATTTATGCTGCTGTAATGACTGTAATGCTTTGGTCAATGCATCTGGTGTGTGAGCAAAATCAACTACTACCGTAGGCTGACCCTGATGACTATAGACTTCCATTCTGCCTTCAGCAGCATGGCATTGTTGTAAGCCGAACACGACTTGTTCGAATGACAATCCTATTGCCAATAAACTACTCGCCGTTGCTAACAAGTTATCAATGTTAAAGCTACCCAATAATGTGCTTTCAATTTTGCTAGACAGCACGTCTTTCACTAAATTAAAGTTCACGCCTTTAACAGTCATTTTTGGATCATTTGCCGCTATAGCTGCATTACAATTTTGACCATAAGTTACGACATGGATAGCTTTATTCCCTGTCAACTCTTGCATCAATTCTTGACCCACTTTATCTTGAGCATTAATCACGGCTGTTTTCACACTATCAAATCGAAATAGCCGTTTTTTTGCTTCAGCATAACTGGCCATATCACCATGGTAATCAAGGTGATCTCGGCTTAAATTAGTCAATACAGCGACGTCTACCGCAACACTATTTAAGCGACCTTGCTCTAAAGCATGAGATGATGCTTCTATCACCACGGTATGAATCGATTGTTTAAAAAAAGCAGCTAACATCGCCTGAACTTTGACAGGATCTGGCGTGGTCATGCCTGTTTCTGTCAATGTATTAATACGACCTGCTCCTAATGTGCCAATGACGCCGCAAGCTTGCCCCGAAAGCTCAATACATTGGGCAATAAATTGGGTGACAGATGTCTTACCATTCGTACCTGTGACAGCGATAACTGTTTGACCTAGAGAGGGATGGCCAAAGAACCGAGCTGCAATTTCGCTTACTTTACGTTCTAGCTCTTTTAAAACAATAATTTGTGCTGACCCATATTTCATTTCATCAACTGCGACTTCATCAATCAATATTGCTTTTGCGCCAGAAGAAATTGCTTGTTCAATGTGACTTTGACGATCTTGTTGCTCTTTCGCTGTTGTAATAAATAAAGCACCAACCTCAACCTGACGGCTGTCCATCGAAACACTAGTAATCTCAACATTCTTAATGACAGCAGGGTTCTTCACCAGACCAACTAATAAACTTAATAAATCTTTGCTTGTGTAATCAGTCATCAATGTTTCCCCGCAATTAACAATTGGGGACTGGGCAAATCATCTGGTGTGATATTTAATAAACGCATCGCGCCCGTCATTACTTCAGAAAAAACGGGGCCAGCAATTAGACCGCCGTAGTAATCTTCGCCCTTTGGATCATCGACCATCACCACCATGGCAAGGCGCGGTTTACTGGCTGGTATGATCCCAGCAAACAATGACAAATAGCGTTTGTCGGCATAGCCGCCTTTATTGGCCTTTTTGACTGTCCCTGTTTTTCCTGCAACACGGTAGTTATCCACTGCCGCTAGCTTTGCTGTTCCTTGTTCAGTGACAACCCCTTCCATCATGGTGACCACTTGCTTCATCACATCGGTTGAGTAAACGCGTCGGCCTAAAGGCTTTTCACTTGTTTTGATAAAACTTACTGGCTGTAAAATACCGCCATTTGCCAATACCATATAGCCACGGGCTAATTGGAGTGCTGATGATGCGAGCCCATAACCATAAGCTAAAGTCGCACGATCGAGCTCTCGCCATTTTTGTGGATCAGGCATTCTACCCATTGCTTCGCCGGGGAAATAAGCACCGGTTGCTTCCGCCATGCCAAATGCTGAAAAATCCTGCCACAATTGTGTTGGCTTCATCGCTAATGCAATTTTACTGATGCCCACATTGCTCGACTTTTGAATTAATGTTGCCATGTTTATTTGGCCATAATCTCGAAAGTCTTTAATGGTATGTCCAGAAACTTTAAATGTACCTGGGTGTGTATCAATCACAGATGTTGGCTTGAATTTTCCTGATTTCAAACCACTCGCCATTGTGAAGGGCTTAACTGTTGAGCCCGGTTCAAACAAATCGGTGACGGCACGATTACGATAATCACTGCTTTTTAAGCCGCGACGATTATTTGGGTTAAATGAGGGTTGATTTACCATTGCTAGCACTTCACCCGTTTGAATATCCAGAATAACTGCGGATCCAGATCTGGCCCTATGTTGTGAGACCGTTTCTTTTAAAGCTTGGTAGGTTAAGTACTGCAGACGAAGATCAATGCTCAATTGGATGTTTTGACCATCTTTAGTCGCTTTGAGTTGTTCGCCACCTTCAACAAAATTACCCCGGCTATCACGCACCATCCTTTTCAAGCCGGGCACACCGGTTAAGACATCGTTATGCATCAATTCGAGGCCTTCTTGGCCCCTATCATCAACATTGGTAAAGCCAACCAAGTGAGACGTCACTTCTGCCGTTGGGTAATAGCGCTTATATTCTCGTTGTAATGCCACTCCAGCCAGTTCTAAACTAGTCACTCTGCCAGCTACTTCAGGCGTCACACGTCGTTTTAGATAAATAAATTCACGGTGGCTATTTTGATTAATTTTATTTCTAACTTTCTGTGCTTTTAAACCTAATGTTTTTGCCAACGTGGCGAGTTGTTTCTTATTAGCTTCAAATTCTTGGGGGTTAATCCAAACAGAATGAACCGGTGTACTGATCGCTAAAGGCTCACCATGTCGGTCAAGAATCATTCCGCGATGTGCTGCAACAGGCACTTTACGAACATGTCTTGCATCGCCCTGGTCTCTCAAAAACTCGGGGTTTAAAACCTGAATATCTGCAAGACGCCACCCTAAACCAACAACCAGCGTGACAAAAACTAGCCGTAACAAATTAATCCGCCAAGCGGAAACATGATGAATTGCCTTACGTCGGCTCATGGTTTGATCATCACGGTTTGTTGTGCTGACGGCACAATCATTTTTAATTTAATCTTGGCTTGTCTTTCAATCCGGCTAGGACCAGCATAAGTACTTTGTTCTAGTAATAATCTGCCCCAGTCTTCATTCAAATGATCGCGATGCTGTTCTAATTTTTGTAAAGAAACGAATTCAACACGACTTTGATGCTTGCTGTAGACCACCGAAATGGCCGAGATTACAACAGCTGAAATCATGATGATTAGGGCTAAATTTTCGTTCACTAATGCCATTAAATGCCTAAAAGTCATGCCAATTTCTCCACAACACGTAATACCGCACTGCGTGCTCTTGGATTGGCTTTCAATTCTTTATCACTGGCCTTAATCGCTTTACCCACTAATTTAATACTGGGATTTAATTGATCAGCTGTCACAGGAAAATATGACGGTAAATCATCCCCTTTAGCTTGATCACGGAAAAAACGTTTAACAATCCGATCTTCTAAAGAATGAAAACTAATGACGGCTAGACGTCCACCCACTGCTAATGCATCGACTGATTGCTGTAATGCCGCAGTCAACTCGCCTAGTTCGTTGTTAATATGTATCCGGATTGCTTGAAAGGTTCTCGTTGCCGGGTGCTTGTTCTTTTCACGGAAAGGACTCGCTTTTTCTACCAAGGCCGCTAATTGTTTTGTTGTTGTTAAGGGTGCTGTCTCACGTGTTTCTACAATAGCCCTAGAAATACGCTTGCCGAAACGTTCTTCGCCTAATGTTTTTAAGACCTTTTCGATATCACCCATCTCAGCTGTGGCTAACCACTCTGCTGCACTGATGCCGGTATCTGGATTCAT
>JABGUA010000175.1 GCA_018646825.1 Piscirickettsiaceae bacterium | reverse complement strand
TATTGATAGTGAAGGTTTTGAACTTCGTATTGGTGGGCGATTAGAACGGCTTCAATTTGATTCGGCTATTGGTAATACTTTGGAAGCTAGGCAGGCGTTAGTGGAACTGGCTCGGCGTGCTTTGTAAAGTATGTTTTAGGTAACAAATACGGACTCTCTTTTCTAACTTAACTTTGAAAACCTTGTTTTATTGGCTGTCACACCAAAATTTCTTATGTCTTACAACTTGAACGTCATAGATTTCGGAGAACTCCATGTCAGAACCAAAACGGATAGCACTTCTCGTCGACTGCGACAACGTCAGTCATAATTCAATAGAAGGCGTGTTAGAAGAACTCGCGAAATATGGCATGGTTAATGTTCGCCATGCTCATGGTGACTGGAATAATCCATCCTTATCAGGCTGGATAGAGAGGTTGCATCCTCATGCAATCAGGCCTATGCAACAATTTGCCTACACAAAGGGTAAAAATGCCACGGATTCTGCAATGATTATAGACGCCATGGATTTACTTTATAGTAAAAATATTGACGCCTTTGCATTAATGACCAGTGATAGTGACTTTACTCCTCTTGTGCTTAGAATACTTGAAAGTGGTTTGCCGGTTTATGGCTTTGGGGAAAAGAAAACGCCACGAGCTTTTGTGGATGCTTGCTCCCCTTTCATTTACACAGAAAATCTCGTTGTTGAACAAGAGTCAAAAACAGATAACCTTCAAACCATCACAAAGAAAAGGAAAACTAAAGCAACTTTAAGAAAAGATACATCTCTGGTTAAATTGCTCAGGACAGCCGTTGAGCAAACATCTGAAGAGGATGGCTGGGCTCTTATGAATAAAGTAGGGTATTACATATCTAACAATAGTTCTTTTTCATCTATAAACTACGGTTATAAAAAGCTCAGCGAACTCATCAAGGTTAGTGAACTATTTGACATTGAAATGAGAAGCAATGGCTCAGCTATGTACATTAAAGATGTTCGTAAATGAAACTAACTATGCGACTTTCACCCCTTCTTTTGACTTATTTACTTTCTGCCTGTAGTTCAGTGTCGTTGATACAGGAGAATATTAACGATCAGCATCTTGAAGCTGATGCGCGTTATACCGCGCTTGTTCAAGCTATAAAAGTGCAATCCACCCTACCGGCAATAACGGAGTTAAGACAGGTTACAGTTTTAACTGATGGTTTTAGAGAGGACTCGGTTAACGAGCAAGCAGTTAACCAACAGCTATTTGAAGCAATAGAAGTCAACAATTGGGCAGTTTGTCTGCATAAGGCTAATGAAGCATTAGCGTCACATTATGCTAGTTTAAACAGCCATTACGCTGCAATGGTGTGCCGTCTTGAGTCTGGTGAGTCTCTACAAAGTCAATATCATGAGACTGTCTTAAACTTGCTACTCGAATCGGTTTGGTCGACAGGTGATGGGGAATCAATTAACAGCGCATTTCAGGTGATGAATACCGTGGAAAGAAATGCCTTTATTGAGTTTCATGGTCTAGAATTCATAAAACACAGTCTTACTCGTCGTGATGGACAAGATTATGATGTTGTGACCATTTATGATGCTAAAAAAGATGATACGTTTGAGTGGTATTTCACTGAATTAAAATAACCAGTTTATGAGCATCATCTGATACTCATAAACTGTATTTTATTATTTCAACCGTGAGACAGTGGCTTGTCGGTAAATAAATAATCTTTCAATTCTTTATCCATTGTTGGGTCTTGGCGTCGGATCCACTCTAGCACCATAGCGGCATGTCCTTTTCTTCATCGCGATTATGTTCTAGAATGCCTTTTAACTCTGGATCTTTACACGCATCAACACGTTGATTGTACCAATCAACGGCTTCTAGCTCTTCCATTAAAGAAGTAATAGCGCGATGCATATCACGTGTTTTATCCGTTAATTCACTAATTGGCTCGTGGTAACCTTCGTTCGACATGTCTTGCTCCTTTGTAAAAATAGGCTATTAACTTTAACTATTTTTATTGTTTAATTCTATTAGTATTTTGCCCATCGCAGATGTTAATTGGCTCAACTCATTCGGCTGAATAATGTACGGCGGCATAATGTAAATCAGGTTTTTAAATGGTCTAATCCAAACCCCTT